>JBLMXX010000077.1:0-9139 GCA_050257995.1 Acidobacteriota bacterium
TGGACCAGCTCACGCACTGTGTTGCGCTTGAAATGGCAAGCAAGGGAGTGCGGGTGAATGCGGTCGATCCCGGAGTGGTGGTGACGTCCCTGCACCGGACCGGTGGAATGAATGATGAAGCGTATGCGGCATTCCTCGAGCGCAGCAAGACGACCCATCCCCTGGGGCGTGTGGGCAAGCCGGAAGAGGTCGCGGAGTTGATTTTCTTTCTCGCTTCGTCTAAGGCCGGCTGGATTACGGGCGGCTCGTATTCCATCGACGGCGGGCGCCATCAGACGTGCGCGCGATAGCGTCAGACCCTGTTTTCTTTCCGGTAGGACGCGATTTGGTCGCGGATTTTCTGCCGCTCGCTCAAAGCCGACTGGACCGGCGCCGCGAGGTCCCGGTCCCATGTGTTCGCCAGTTTTTCGACATCGTCGAGAAATTTGCCTAATGGCTCCAGCAAGTTGGCGGTAATGGAATCGACCACCGTCGCCTTGACGGGTGAGGCGCTGCCTGTGGGGAAAAAGTTCTCCGTCATAGGGCTAAGCACGCCGGCGCTGACATTCTCCACCGCCGCCGGAATCGCTTGGACCAGGCTGACGAGGGCGTCGACCGAGCGCTTGATATTGTCGGCAATGCCGAAGGGGATTTTGTCGATAAGCGCATTGAAAAAACCGCGGATGGATTCGGTGAGGGGCAGGGCAGTTCCGAGCACGCTGATCACGACCGCTTCCGCCGCGTGGAACTTGGTCATCAAGTCGCCCAGTCCTTGAGCCGCGCGTTCTACCTGGGGGCGCAGTGCTTGCAGCGTTTGCCGAAATGTTGTCAATGCTTTTTCCGCTGCAGTGATGCCATCTCGGATGAGGCGACTTGCGTTTCTCACCGTTTCCAACGCGCCTCGCACAAGGTTGACGCCGGTCTGGATAACGGCGTCGATTCCTACGCGTTCCAAGCCCTCGTACAACCCTACCAGGGTGCGCAGTTTGGACAGCTCTAACTCGTATTGTGCCTGGGTTTTAAGGCTATCCGCTCTCGTCGCCAGGCTGCCGGCAGCAGCCCCACCGAGAGCCGCGACCGCCAACGTGGCGCCCCCGGCGGTTGCGGCGATCAGCACTTGACGTCGCGTGAGACCGCTTGGCCCGGATTCCATTCCTTCCTGCATGTCATCTATCGGTTCTGCCATTTTTCGCTCCCAATAGGATTCTCGAGTGATGTTAGCATACGGGCGCTGACGCGTCAATAAGAAAAAGGGCGGAGGGATCCTTCCCTGCCGCCCCTATTTATGTTAAATAGAGCTATTCCTTCCTAAAGACCTTGCGATAGATTACCTTGCCTTCGCCGGGAGCGTAGAATTCGTCGATGCGAGCAAGGAGTTCGTACCCATTCCGTTCGTAAAATTCGCGGGCGGGCTCGTAGGTTGGCGAATCCGATGTTTCGAGATATATAGCGCGGGCACCCTGATTGCATACGGCTTGTTCGACCTGCTGGAGAATGACGGTGCCGATCCCGTTCTTTTGATGATCGCGGTCTACGCAGATCCAGTACAGGTCCCAGATGCGGTCCGTGAGCGGAGTGGGACCATAACAGGCAAACCCGACCACCGCGTGGGTGCCATTGCGATAGACCACAAAAGTATGGTCGTCCCGCGGTTCGGGATGAAAAAAAGTATCGAGCATCTCGCGTACGATCGCTACTTCGGTGTGGTTGAACGCGCCGGTCTCGGTAGCGATACGTTCTATCACCGGCACATCATCGGGCTGGGGTGGTTCGATCATAAAGGAAGGTTAGGCGGCGACACCCGCCGCAGGGGCAGGCGTGCGTTTCATTTTGGATTGACGCGGCGGCGGCAAGAGTGCACTGGCGGGTATCGAGTACACCCCATCGCTTCCAACGCTCCGAGCTTTGATCTCAAAAGTCACGATCCGCGGGCGGGCAGACCCTTTGATGCGATAACGTCGCGCCGCGAGCCGTACGATCTCATCGGCGAGATTGGCATACGACATGCCGGCGATCCGTGCGGCGCGGGCGATCCCGGCATCCGGCGACAGGTCGGCGTTCGGGTTCACTTCGAGGACGTAAGGCGTTCCGTTCTTCAGGCGGATGTCGACCCGACCGTAATCGTGCAATCCCATCGCCTGGTACGCCTGCCGCGCGACGGCTTCGATGCGTCGTTTGACGGATTCCGAAACGCGCGCCGGGCATGTGGGAGGAGTGGAAATATACTCGGGAGAGGTCGGCACCCACTTGGCGCGGAAGGAAACGATGCGGGCAAACGGGTCCTGGATGTGGCGAAAGCTGATCTCCGAAAGGGGCAGGACCCGCGGCGAATCGTTGCCGAGGATTGTCACGTTGAACTCGCGGCCGGAAATAAACTCCTCGACAAGCGCCGGCTGATGGTACGACTCCCAGATATAGCGGACCTGCCGCCGGAGCGAGCGGTCGTCGTGGACGACCGAGTTGCCGGTGATGCCAATGCTTGCGTCCTCCGAGACCGGCTTGACGATGAGCGGAAACTCGAGGTGACGGTCGATGGTCCAGGGAGTGAAAATCTGAAACGAGGCAGTCGGCAAGCCGTGTGCCTGCAGGATTTCTTTCGTCCTGGCTTTATTGAGGCACTTGGCGAGGGTGCGGCGGCCCGAGCCGGTATAACGAAATCCCAGGTGTTCAAACGCAGAAATAATGTAAGGTTCGAGATAAGTCTTGTTGCGAATGCTTTCGCAAAGATTAAAGATGAGCCATTCGTTCGGGTCGTAGGACTTGAGCGGTCCCCACAGATCATCGCGGATGGGAGCCGACGCGGTGATGTGTCCCTGTTCGCCGAGTGCCGCTTCGATGTGACGTTCGACCTCGACGATCTCCTGCTCGGCGAAAAGATCATCCACATCGCCGCGCTCTACTTTTTCGACGACATTATAGACGACGAGTATCTTCAAACCAATCCTCTTGTAGAAATTACTGTCGTTTGCATTATACAATACTATTCAAAGAATAGCACCTTAAATTTTTCGCGCGCGGCATGACCGCGCGGGCGCGCGAAAAGGGACGCGCCGGCGACCGCGGTCCCCTTTCGATGCGTCCTCGCGCGTCGCGTCGCGTCATTCCTTTTATCCGTTCTGGGTTTTGTGGTATAATGCCAGCCGAGCTCAATGGGAGGAAAAATTGCTATACCAAATTCTCAGCGGTCAAATGTCACCCACCGAAATTGTCGCCCTGTTGATCGCGCTCGTCCTGGGTATCAGCGTGCACGAGTTCTCCCACGCCGCCGCGGCGACCTGGCTCGGCGATACTCTGCCGGGGCGACAGGGGCGGCTGACGCTGGCGCCCGCCGCGCATCTGGACGTGATGGGTTCGCTGATGTTCCTCGTCGGCGGATTTGGGTGGGGCAAGCCGGTCCAGTTCAACCCATATGCGCTGCGGATGAACCCGCGCACGGGTTCGGCCATCGTCGCCCTTGCCGGTCCCGTCTCCAACTTGGTCCTCGCCGCTTTGGTCTCCATTCCGGTTCGCCTGCTCGTGTTTGCCGCAGGCACGCGCGGTGTTTTCTTTTCGAACGGACCGGAACGGATCCTGCTCGAGTTGTTGTTGGGCATCGTCACCTATAATCTGGTTCTGGCTGTTTTTAACTTTATTCCGATCTTTCCGTTGGACGGTTTTTCGATTCTGTTAGGCGTCCTGCCCGCCGAAATGGCTTACCAGTTCGAGCAAACACGGCAGTGGGGCATCTTTTTGCTGTTTGGGCTCTTGTTCCTGGGCGGTTATGTTCCCGTCATCGGTGCGATTCTGTATGAGCCGGTCGGAGTCCTGACGCGGCTGTTCACCGGGTTTTAGCGCGATCGACCAATTACTCTGAGGAGGATCTCTCAATGGAATTGCGACGCCCATTCTATGCAGTTGTCCTGATGTTGGTGGTTATCACCATGAGCGCATGCGGCTCGAGCCCTACGGCCACGCCAACTCTCAGGCCAACCGTCGCGGTTCCGTTGTCGCCAACGCTTCCGCCGGCGCCCACGGCTGTTCCCCCAACCTCCACACCAATTCCTCCCACGGCGACCCTCGTCCCGCCGACCGCAACGCCGGTACCGCCTCAGGCCATTGCCAAACAGCAGGTCAATGTGCGTGGAGGACCGGGCGTCCAATTCCCCATCTCGGGTAAAATGGCAAATAACACGACTGCCGTCATTCTGGGCAAGAGTGAGGACGGCAAGTGGTACCAGATTGCATTTCCCGATGCTCAGCATCCCTCGTGGGTGGCTCTCGCCTTTGTGGATGTGACGGGGCCCGTCGAGCAGCTGCCGGTCGTCGCCGTGGCGCCTCCCCCGACTCCCACGCAGGTGGCCGTCGCCGCCAAGACCAAAGCCCCTGCGGTGACTCCGACCCTTGCGGTGCCGCCGGCCAAAGGTCTGATCGCATTTATCTCCTACGATAGTGCACAGCGCTCGTACGTCATCAATAACGGAGTCGTCGATTCGCGTTCCATCGCGGGATTTAAATTGATCGGGACGGCTCCGGCGGACCTGGCGCTGAATACGAATGCCTCTCCGTTTGCATGGGCGCCAGACGGGTCCGGGCGCGTGGCGTGGGTATACGGCGGGGGCTCGACCAATGTCCTCCGGGTAACCGACCGCGCGGGGAATGATCGTGACCTGTTTAGTCATCAGGGAGTGTCCAGCCCCACCTGGTCGCCGGATAGCAAGACCATCGCCTATATCGGGATGGATAACAACTTTGGCACTCAGTTCATCGTTACCATTGCCGCCGACGGCAGTAACCGCAACCCCCAGTTCTTCCCTGCGCGCACCGACAAGCCCGAAAGCTTCCGCGGAGTAACGTGGGGCAAGTCACATCTTTTGTTTGTGTCCAACTATACGGGCAATTATGAAATATGGCGGTTGAATTCGAATGGGACGGGTCCGCTTCAGTTGACGACGGACGGACGGGAGGACGGCTCGCCTGCCTGGAGCCCGGATGGGACCAAGTTTGCCTATTACTCCCGTCAGACGGATGGGTCGTATCAAATCATGGTCGCCAACGCCGACGGGTCCAACCCGCACAAGCTGACGAATGCCGGAAACAACTTTACGCCGACCTGGTCTCCCGATGGGAATTGGATCGCGTTCTCATCCACCCGCGGTGGGCGGCTCGACGTGTACATGATGGACAAGAACGGCGGCAGCGTCCAACCGCTGACCGACAAATTTTCTGAAAGCCAACTGCCCGGATCGTGGCGGTAGGATGGATTTATGGCAAAATCACGGGTCGCCATCATAGGGCTCGGCCTCATCGGCGGTTCGATGGGGCTGGCACTGAAAAAAGCAAAGCTGGACGTCGAGGTGGTCGGGCACGACAAGAACTCTAACACCGCCGGGCGCGCGCTCAAGCGCGGCGCGGTCGATAAGACCGAATGGAATTTGCACAGCGCGTGCTCCGGGGCGGGGCTGGTCGTCCTGGCATTGCCCTTGTTCGGCGTCAAAGAGACCCTCGCCGCGCTGAAAGATTCACTGTTGCCCGGTGCCATCGTCACGGATACGGCGACGACCAAGGTACCCGTGATGGATTGGGCCCGGGACCTGGCGCCGGGCGTGGAATTCGTCGGCGGGAACCCGGCGCTCAGCGTGAGACGCATGGGGGGCGGGCATGGGATTGATGCCGCCGACGCGGACCTCTTTCAGGGAGCGACCTACGCCTTGATGGCTTCACCCACCGCCGCGCCGGTGGCGATTGAAACGATGACGAATTTCGTCGCGCTTCTCGGCGCCAAGCCATACTTTATTGACCCGGCAGAGCACGATGGGCTGATGGCGGGGGTACAACATCTGCCCGCCTTGATGGCGACGGCGCTTTCGGCGGCAACCATCCGGAGCCAGGGCTGGAAGGAAATGGGTAAACTTGCCGGCGCCGACTTCCGGACGGCCACCGACCTTACGCCCCAGGATGCCAAGACCGGGCGCGAACAATTCTTGGCGCACCGTGACGATCTCCTCCGCTGGCTCGATGTGATTCAGGAGCAGTTGCACGATCTACGCGGGATGGTCGAGCGCGGCGACGCGGACGGGCTGGAAAAGCTGATCGAGAGTCTCTCCGGCGAGAAAGACAAGTGGCTAAGCGGGAACCTTGAGGAAAGCGGGACATCCGTCGACTGGCAGTCCACGCAGTCCAGTATCGGGAGAATATTTCTTGGCGGGCTGGCAGACCGCGGGAAGAGACCTAAATAGGCCGGCCATGCCCTTTCGCGTCCTGATGATCGCCCCCACTTCGTTTTTCCTCGATTACGGATGCCATGTCCGTATCCTGGAAGAGGCGCGTATCCTCCAGAAAAAGAGGCATCGCGTCAAGATCGTGACCTATCCTATCGGGCGTGACATCCGCGATCTGGATATCGAACGCACTCTGCCCATCCCCATTCGCCCGCGCCACGAAGTCGGTCCCTCGCGTTCCAAAGTCCTCCTCGACGTACTGCTGGCGATCAAGTCGCTACAGGTCGCGACGCGCTTTCAGCCACAGGTGATCCATGCCCACCTGCACGAAGGCGCGCTGATCGGCGGGGTGCTGAGCCGGCTGCTGCGCGTGCCGCTGGTCTTTGATCTGCAAGGCAGCATGACGAGCGAAATGCTCGATCATCGGTTCATCAGCCCGCACAGTCCCATCGTTCCAATCGTCAGAGGATTGGAATCCGGCATCGACCGGCTGCCTCACGCCATCCTGACCAGTTCCCATAATGCGGCGCATCTGCTGGCAACCGATTTCCAACTGCCCCTCTCCAAGATCACGGTACTCCCCGACTGTGTGCATACCGATACGTTTGAACCGGTCGACGACGGCGAACGCGCGGAAAAGATGCGGGCATTGCAGGCGCGCCTGAACATCCCGCGCGAGCGCCGGATCGTCGTCTACATCGGCTTGCTCGACGAATACCGCGGCACGGGTGTATTGCTGGATGCCGCCGCCCAGTTGATCGGTCGCGGGGTCGATGCTCATTTCGTCATCATCGGTTTTCCCAATATCGACCGCTACCAGGCGCGGGCGCTTGAACTTGGAATTTCCGAGCGTGTCGCGTTCCCGGGGCGGGTCCCATACGGCGAGGTGCCGCTGTGGCTCTCGCTCGGCGATGTAGCGGTCGAGCCCAAGATGAGCGCAACCGAGGCAGCCGGCAAAGTCCTGAATTATATGGCGATGGGTCTGCCCATCGTCGCTTTTGATATTCCGGTCATGCGCGAATACCTGGGCGAGACGGGGGTCTATGCCCCGCTGGGAGATGCTACCGGGTTTGCCGATCAGATCCAGGTGTTATTGCAAGAGCCCTCCCGCGCTCGCGCAATCGGTATTGCCTTAAGGGCGCGCGCGAACGAATGTTATTCCTGGGAGCATGCAGGACGCGAAATCGAGCGGGTGTACACGGAGTTGGTCTCGTGAGACTGCATGACTCTGCGCTCGAGATATTTCGCGCCGCGCTAAATGCGGCAGACCCTCGCGCGGCGGTCCGGCGGACGCTCCGGCGTGAAGGCGGCCGGCTCAGCGTAGGTGCCCGGACGTACGACCTGGCGCAAATCCGTCGCGTGTTCGTCATCGGTTTTGGCAAGGCGAGCGGAGCGATGGGGCAGGCGGTGGAGGAGGTCCTCGGCGGCCGGATCGAGAGCGGCTGGATCAGCGTGAAATACGGGCATGGTGCGCCGCTGCGAAAGATACATTTGCACGAGGCAGGGCACCCGCTGCCGGATGACAACAGCGTGCTTGGAGCACGACGAATCCTCGAATTGCTGGATCAGACCGGCATAGACGACCTGGTCATCTGCTTGATTTCCGGCGGCGGCTCGGCTATTCTGGAACTGCCGGTCGCGGGCGTATCGCTCGAGGATCTGCGACAGATGACGGACGTACTGCTCCGGTCGGGAGCGACGATCAATCAAGTCAACACGCTTCGCAGGCATATCTCGCAGGTCAAGGGTGGGCAACTCGCCCGGCGCTCGCGAGCGCCCATTATCTCGCTCATTCTGTCCGACGTGATCGGCTCGCCCTTAGATACGATTGCTTCCGGTCCGACCGCGCCCGATGCGACAACATTTGCCGACGCGCTCCGTATCGTCGAACAGCGCGGGGTCCGCTCCCAATTGCCCGCAAGCATCGTCCGGCATCTTGAACGTGGGGGTCGCGAAATCCCCGATACGCCCAAGGTCGGCGATCCCGCATTTGAGCGGGTGCAGAATGTCGTCATTGCCGATAATTCGATTGCGTGTGAGGCTGCCTTGCGCGCCGCGAGGGACCGTGGTTTTAATGCGCTCCTGCTATCGACCTATGTGCAGGGTGAAGCCCGCGAGGTCGCCAAGGTGCTGGCCGCCATCGCAAAGGAGATCGCCGCGTCGGAGCACCCGGTCGCTCGCCCTGGCTGCGTAATTGCCGGCGGCGAAACCACCGTGACGGTAAGAGGCGATGGAAAAGGGGGGCGGAACCAGGAACTCGCGCTGGCTGCCGCGATTGAATTAACGGATTTGGAAGAGGTGCTGATCCTGAGCGCGGGCACGGACGGGACGGACGGTCCCACCGATGCGGCGGGCGCCATAGCGGACGGGTCCACTCTGAAGCGGGCGGCAGAAAAGGGATTGGACGCCCGGCTGTTCCTCGCACGCAATGATGCCTATCACCTGTTCGAGCCGCTCGGCGATTTGATCATGACGGGACCGACGAACACAAACGTCAACGACGTGATGCTGGTCCTCGTGGGCTAAAAGCGCAGCCTACTCGCTTCTGCTCCGTTGCCGCCGGTGCCAACCGGCGGCTTTTTATGGAACAATTATGGTTTGCGTACCGTTCTATTAATAGAAGTGTTTTTATGGTTGCCGTAGAAGGGAACTATCGTAGTGAGCAAGTTAACTGATCGCCATTCATATTCCGATTCAGATTATTCTTCCGGTCTGCCTTCCAGCGTCTCCCCGTCCGATGCATCGTCGCCCACCCGCTCTGTTGCCATCAAGAATGTCGTGATGCGTTTGCTGACCGTGGGTGGGTTGTTGGGCATTGGCCTGACGTGCATCTTGATGGTCGCCGGGGTCGGCACGTACGTCTATCTCTTGTCCACACTGCCGTCTGCCGAGCGCCTCGCCGGGCGCGCCGAAGCCCAATCCACGAAAATCCTCGACCGCAACGGCGAGTTGTTGTACGAGGT
>JBLMXX010000078.1:0-3615 GCA_050257995.1 Acidobacteriota bacterium
CGGACCACCAGGTCGTCGGCGTGGTCCGCATGGCTCACCGCCTGTCCACTATCTTCGACCAGTTCCTGCGCTTGCGCTATTCCGTGGCGGAGATCCTGGGCTTGGCGCTCATCCTGGGTACGCTCGCGGGCTTGATCCTCGCGATCAACTTGGAGCGCCCGCTGCGGCAAGTCGCACGGGGCATTGACCGGCTCGCGACGGGTCAGGAACTCGCCGCGCTGCCTGAGCGGGGACCGGAAGAAATACAGATGGTCCTGCACGCCTTTAACGTGCTGATGGAACGCCTGCGTGGTCTGCAAGAGTCTCGCCGCCAGTTGCTCTCCAATCTGGTGCATGAATTGAGCACACCTTTGGGCGCGCTGAATTCCGGCGTTCAGGCTCTCCAGGAAGGGGCTGATGACGATCCGGAACTGCGGCGGGATTTGCTTCGAGGGATGAACGAGGAGGTCCGCCAGTTGGTGCGCGTTTTGCAGGACCTGACTCACCTGTACGATCAAGTTTTGGGGCAGGTCAACCTCGATCGGCGCGCCGTCGCCCTGAGCGACTGGCTGCCCGGCGTTTTCTCCGTCTGGCGTGAAGCCGCGTTGAAAAAAGGGTTGCAGTGTCAAGCGAACATCTCGCCGCATCTCCCCACGTTGCAAGTCGACCCCAACCGGTTGGCACAGGTGCTGGGAAATCTCTTGAACAATGCCATCAAGTATACCGACAAAGGGGGAACGGTCGACTTGAACGCCGACGTTGTAAAGGACGGCGTGCAGATCAGCGTGACCGATACGGGTCACGGCATTTCCAGGAGCGAGATGGAAAAAATCTTTACGCCGTTTTATCGCGGGCAGCACACGGGGCGCTTTCCTGACGGAATGGGACTGGGGCTCCCCATCGCCCGGCAGCTGGCAGAGGCGCACGGCGGACGGCTAACGGTCGAGAGCGCCCTGAACAAAGGCAGTTGCTTTACGCTCTGGCTGCCGGTCTAAGCTTTTTTCTCTCGCGGCCTCCAAGGTTCCGTGTGCCTTGGAGGCTTTATTATTCTCCCCTCTTAAGGTTGCCTTAAACTTGCTCTCTACTTGCCTTAAGGACAAGCCGGCCCGTCCCATGCTAAACTGGTGCAGCATCAAAGGACATTTCGTTCGAGGATATGCATGCGGAGCGCACTCGGGATCGGGAAAATCTTTGACACGAACCTCTACGTAGACTGGACCTGGGGGTTTATGTTCCTGCTCGTGCTGTGGGGCTTGGCAGACGCGGCTTTCCCGGCCCTTCATCCTCAATGGGGCCCCGTCCTCACGTGGAGCACGGCGCTGGCGGCCGCGCTTTTTTTCTTTGCCTCCGTGCTCGCGCATGAACTCGCCCACGCGGGTGTGGCAAAGGCAAATGGGATTCCCGTCCGCGAGATCAGGTTGCTCGTCTTCGGCGGCGAGTCCGGTCGGCGATGCGAGTCCATGTCTCCTACTGTCGAAATGGCAGTCTTCTTCGCCGGTCCCGTGACCGGTCTTGTCCTCGGCCTGATCTTGCTCTTTCTGGGCGGCGCCACCGGCATAAATCTGCCGGAAGCGCAGAGCAGCGCCGTGCAGGTGCTCGCCGGGCTCGGTCCGCTTGCGACACTCTTGCTTTGGTCCGGCGCGACCAACTTCCTTTTGGGCGCGCTGAACCTGATTCCCATATTCCCTCTGGACGGCGGGCGCGTGCTGCGGTCACTTCTCTGTGCGTCGACCGGGAACCTGCCTCGCTCGACAGAGTGGGCGCGGCGGGTTGGGCAGGCGATCGCGTGGGTCCTGATCCTGGTTGGGATATCGATGATGTTGGGCGTGTGGATGCCTTTTCTGAGAATGGGCTCGTTTGCCGGATTGGGACTGGCGCTCGCGGGCTGGTTGCTCTACTACACAGCCGGACTGGGCTATCGAAAGCTAATGGCGGAAGGTCTGCTGAAACGCGCCCCGGTCATACAGCATTTGGGCACGCGGGTGCCGACCGTCCCGCCGAACATTCCTATCCGCAGTTTGGTAGACGATTATGTTTGGGGGTCAGACGAACGGTTTATCCCGGTGATTGACAACAATCGCCTGGTAGGTCTCGTGTGCTTCCAGGACGTACGCCAGGTTCCGCGCGACAGGTGGGATACAACCGAGGTTGGCGAGATCATGGTCTCTGTGAGCCAATTGGCAATCCTCAAGCCGGGCCAACCCGGCGAGGCCGATGAATTACACGTTGACGATCCAGCAACTTTTCGATACCGGGTCTAGGGCAACGCGGCGTGGGTAGTAGGAATCCTTCCAACCCTTGCGGCGGGTCCTGGACAAGAGTATGACGTTGAAAGGAGCGATTATGAAACGGAACGTTCTCATCATTATCGTCGTGGTCGTGGTCGTCGTCCTCGCCGCTGGATACTTTGGCTGGCAGCAAATGAACGCTTCCGCCGCGACCGCCGCGCGGGTACAGACGACTACCGTGCAGCGCGGGACGCTGGTCGCGACCGTCAGCGCCGCAGGCAATGTCTCGGCGCCCCAGCAAGCCGCCATCGCCTTCCAAACGACCGGGCGTGTCGCCAAGGTGAATGTGCAGGTGGGCGACGCGGTCAAATCGGGTCAGGTCTTGATGGAACTGGACACCGCCGACCTACAGCTCGCGCTCAAAAGCGCACAGGCGGACCACGCCGGCGCGCAGGCCAACTACGACGCGAGCCAGACGAACCTTCCGTTCGCGCTCAAGACGGCCCAGTCGAACTTGGCGAGCGCGCAAGCCGCTTATGAAGACGCCAAATCCAAGAACGCGCAAAATCCGAATCAATTGATCGTCGCCAAAACGGCGCTGGACAAAGCCACGGTGACCTTGCAGCAGGCTCAAAGCGCCTACGACGCGATCGCGTGGCGCAGTGATATTGGGATGACTTCCCAGGCGACCACCCTGGCAAATGCCACGTCGGATTACCATTCCGCGCTGGCAAATTACCGGATCACCGCCGCCACGATCAACGACACGGCCCTGCGCACCGCGCAGTCTGCCGTGGACAATGCCCAGGTCGCGGTGGACCAGGCGCAGCACAACCTGGACACCTCCTTGCGCGTCTCTCAAGCCACCCTCGACAATGCCAAGGTCGCGGTAGATCAAGCCCAGCGTAATCTCGACAAAGCCAAGATCGTCGCGCCGATCGACGGTTCGGTCGCCGCGGTCAACTACAATGTCGGCGATACGGCCGGGTCGAGTGCAGCGGTCAGTCTCGCGGATCTCTCGCAATTGCAGGTAAAGGTCCAGATCGCCGAGGTGGACATGGCGAAAATCAAGGTCGGCGATACTGCGCAGATGACCCTGGATGCCTTGCCCGGCAACACCTATAACGCCAAGGTGATCGCGATCGCGCCGGTCGGAACGGTTACGCAGGGCGTCGTCAACTACCCGGTGACAGTCGCCGTGAGCGGCTCGAATGCCGAGGTCATGCCGGGCATGACGGCCAACCTCGCGGTCGTAGTCGACCAGCGCCAGAACGCGCTGCTGATTCCAAACCGCGCCGTGCGCACCCAGGGCAATCAGAAAATCGTGACCGTGCTTTACAAGGGGCAGCAAATCACCACGCCGATCGGTCTCGGATTAGAAAACGACACGATGGCAGAGATCACGAGC
>JBLMXX010000079.1:0-4622 GCA_050257995.1 Acidobacteriota bacterium
GGCAAAGCTCCGCTTGAGCAAATCCCCACTCAATGGTGGCACGAAACAAAGCATCTGTCAAATTCGCCTTGCCACGCCAAAGAGCCTGCAAAACCATGCCTCTGGATCAACGATCGTTCCATCTCATTTGACCAATCGCGTGTTTCGACTCGAGCATGGTGGATAGCATCCGCGATGCTGCCGTAAATTTCCTAGGCGAGCGAGCAAGTCGCTGGGCCGGCGCGAACTCCGAATGACCGCTAACTTCAAATCAAACATGCCTCACCCCGAATTTAAGGAAGGCTGAGCCGGACTTGAAAAGAACAGACCTCTGGGCTATGCTTTGTGTGACAAGCACAAACATAACCGGAGGTCTGTTCCATGTCCCAGCATACTGCCAAACCTACGCCGGAGCAAATCGAGGCGCGCGCCGCGCTCCTCGCCGATCAGTGCTATGCCTTCCTCCGTCCGCTGCTCGTCGAGCTCCATGCGCGCCTCGACCGTCGGCTTGTCCAGACCCTGCTTGGACTGGTTCTGGCGGTGGTCCTCCATCGGCACTCCACGCACGGCCTGCTTCTCAGTGAACTGGGCGGCTATCTCCTCTCCCCCGCCCACGCCCCCGCCGGCACCAAACGCCTCAGTCGCCTCCTCCATTCCGCCCGCTGGGAGGCGGCGGCCCTCACGAACTTTCTCTGGCGCACCGCCGATCAGCGCGTCCACACCCTCACGGCTCAACACGACACCCCCTTGGTAGTCTGGGATGAGAGTGTGCTCGAAAAGCCCGAGAGTCTGAAACTGGAGGGACTGGGACCCGTCCGCTCCCCCCGCGCCGCCCGCCTGAAGCGCATCAAGCCAGGCTATTTCAACCCGCCCGGGGGACGACCGGTGTGTGTCCCGGGCTGGCAGTGGGTCGCCGTCCTGGTGATGGGTCCGCACGGGGTGCCCACCTTGGCGACCTTACGCTGGTGGACGGGCCGGGGCGAACAGGCTCAAGCTAAACCGACCGTGCGCCTGAGCCTGCTGGCGGAGGTGTGGCGCCGCTGGGGCCGCACGGTGATCCACGTCTGGGACCGGGATTTTGCGAGTCACGTCTGGTTGCGCCGGGTGGGGATCTTTCAACTGCGCTTTATCGTGCGGTGGAAAAAGCGGACCTATCTGCGCGATCCACAAGGACGGAAGCGGCCCGCCTGGCAGATCACCCGAGGGAAACGGTCGGTCGACCATCGCTACCTGCGCGATGCCCGGCGGCGGTGTGTGCGCCGGGTGGGGCTGTATTTCACTCCCGTATACGAGGTGGACACCTGCGCCAAGCGGTGGCTAGTAGTGGCGCGCCCCGGCGGCGGACGCGAACCGTGGTATCTGCTCACGAGTGAGGAAGTGCAAACGGCGGAACAAGGCTGGCGCATCGTCTTGGCCTATGCCCGCCGCTGGCAGATCGAGATGAGTATTCGGTTTGACAAAAGCGAGTTAGCGTTCGCCAGTGTGCAGGTACGCACTTGGGAGGCCCGCAGCAAATTACTCCTCATCACGGCCTTGGCCTATGCTTTTCTATTATCCCTGCTCGGTCCGCCCTGGGAATCCCTCCGGCTCTGGCTCTTGGCCCACTGGTGTCATCGAACTGGACAGTGGAGCCGAGAGGTCTCCGCTCCACTTTATCGTTTACGGTCAGCCCTTTCACGACTCTGGTTGGATTATCCCCCACCTTTCCTCGTTAGATTAAATTCGGGGTGAGTCATGTTTTCAATCGGTCGAGCATCAAGAATCACGCGGCCGGCGCGGATGCTTGGCGAGAATGTGTTCGGAGAATGCCCCACGTGTGAACGAAAAGGACGATGACCAGAACGATCTCGATGCTCTTGGATAGGTATCCCAACCCCATCGGATTCGGCCGGCCATACATCAGCCATCCGCCGAAAGTGGCCGCCGCGTAGACCATCATAAGCACATTCACCAGCCAGCGCCGCTCGCCAAGCCAGCGACGGCTGGTCCAGAATAGGCTGACGAGGACTATCTCCCCGACCAAGTTCAGCAGGAATAACTCGTTCAACGGCAATATGAACGGGTTTGCCCGCGGACCCGGAGGTGGTACCGTTCTGCCCGGAGCAGCGCCCGGACCGGGTCCACTAGAGGGGAAAGGCGAACCGAAGATGTTGCCCCGGAACAAGATAAAGTCCAGGGCAAAGTGAAGAACGCCATCCGCCAATGCCAAGACCGTGATGACGATCTGAAGAATCTTGTCGTTTGCGCGGTTTAACATCATTACGCGACCTCCCTTTAATGGACTCGATAGTGCGCCATCATTGCCGCTTGAGATACAAGCCAGCCCCGGTCGCAACTTTGCACCAGAACGTGACGCAATCCTAGTATAACTCTACTCCCGTGTCAATCCCCGCGGCAGGTCGACGAGATAGCTTGTTTTTGGTCGCCCGTTCGCTTTGATTTTTCGCTTTCTTGTGGTATGATGTCGATATACGGTAACCCCCAGCCATAGAGCGCCGCGCGTTTTGATGCGCCTAATAAGGCGAAATTGCTCACGAGCAAATTGAGGTATTCAGCATAATGCGCAAGATCTGTGTCATTGGCGTCGGCTATGTTGGCCTGGTGACCGGCACGTGCTTTGCCGACCTGGGACATCAAGTCGTCTGCCTCGACATTGTCGAAGATAAGGTGGAGAAGTTAAAGCGCGGCGAGATGCCGATCTTTGAGCCGGGATTGGAGGAACTCGTCGCCCGGAATGTCGCCGCGGGCAGATTGACGTTTACGACTCTCTATGCCGACGCCGTTCCCGACGCCGACTTTATTTTCATCGCGGTCGGGACGCCCTCCGGCGTGGACGGCGAAGCCGATCTGCAATATGTCCGCATGGCAGCCGAAAGCATTTCCCAGGTCCTGAACCGGTACGCCATCATCATCAACAAGAGCACCGTTCCCGTAGGCACCGGCGACTCGGTCGCCGCCATCTTGCAGGAACGGGGCAAAAAGCCCGGACTGGATTTCGATGTGGTGTCCAACCCCGAATTCCTCCGCGAGGGCTCGGCGGTGTACGATTTTCAACAGCCGGATCGCGTGGTCCTGGGTTCGACGAACCCGGAGGCTGCTTCGAAGGTTGCCCAGTTGTATCTGCCCCTGCGTTGCACGATCATGACCACCGACCTGCGCACGGCGGAGATGATCAAGTACGCCTCCAACGCGTTCCTCGCTACCCGCATCTCGTTCATCAACGAGATCGCCACTATTTGCGAAAAGCTCGGCGCGGACGTGAAGGAGGTGGCGGCGGGGATGGGCATGGACAAGCGCGTGGGCCGTGCATTCCTCGACGCGGGCATCGGCTTTGGCGGCTCCTGTTTTCCCAAGGACGTCAAGGCGCTGACCTGGATGGCAGAGATCAACGGCTGTCACCCCCAGCTCTTGCGTGCGGTGATGGACATTAATCGCGACCAGCGGCGCCAGGTCCTCCAGAAACTGCGCGAGCTCCTCGGCACCATCCACGGCAAGACCATCGGGTTGTGGGGATTGGCATTCAAGGAAAATACCGACGACGTGCGCGAGGCGCCGTCCTTTGACCTCATCCACCTGCTGCAACTCGAAGGGGCTCACCTGCGCGCGTACGATCCGGTCGCTATGGAGAACGCGCACCGTGCGCTCAAGAACGTCGAGTTCTGTCAGGACGCGTATGGCGCCGCGCAGGGCGCCGATGCTGTCGTCCTCGTCACACAGTGGAACGAGTTCAAACAGCTTGATCTGGCGCGCGTGGGCTCGCTTATGAAACAGCGCGTGCTGATCGACGGACGCAACATTTACGAGCCGGAGCGGATGGCGGCATTGGGATTCCGGTACCGGGGCGTCGGCCGCGGATATTGCGAACCGGATTGATCGCCGGCAAGGGAGTTATGTTAGCCGCTGGAGTTGACCTGGTCGCCGTCAAGCGGATTGAAGAGAACGTGTCCCGCTACGGCGCGCGCTTTCTCTCGCGTGTCTTTACCGAAGGCGAGCTCGCCTATTGCCGGGGGCGGACCCAGGAACTGGCGGCGCGTTTTGCCGCAAAGGAGGCAGTCAGCAAGACATTGGGCGTCGGCATACACCATCGCGACGGAGTCCAGTGGCACGAAATTGAGGTGGTGTCCGATGCAAACGGCAAGCCATCGGTTCGACTGGTGGGCAGTGCCGCCCAGCGCGCAGGTGAATTGGGGTTTGGCACCTTCGCGCTCAGCCTGTCCCATACGCGCGAATACGCGATTGCAATGGTAGTCGCAGAATGACCGGAGGTCACATTCAATGAACTTTCAAGAGGCAGAAAAAGCGTACCAAGACTTGCGCGCGCAGTATTCCGCAGGTAAATTGAGCAACACGGATTTCGAGGCCGAGGTCTCCAAGCTCAAGGTGCAGGATGCCGATGGGCGCTGGTGGCAAATCGGCGTCCAGAGCGGCGATTGGTATGTCCACGACGGACAAAAGTGGACCAAGTCGCTTCCGCCGGCGCCCGGCGTGATGGCAGCCCAGCCCGCCGCGCCGCCGGAAGGGGCGGGGCCCTTCGCCGCGACCGGAGCCGCCGGCCCGTCCGGTGTGAAACCGTCCGGCAGCAGCCGGGTCCGGCCGCGCCTTTTTTCCGCCGCTCCGGCGGGGCGCGGTGGCAGCCTGCCGAC
>JBLMXX010000080.1:0-3402 GCA_050257995.1 Acidobacteriota bacterium
CCGAAGCATGCCACTATTATGTGGCCGAGCCCAAGTTAGAGCACGTCCCCGCTTACCGCGCGGAACAATTGCGCCAGGTCTATCGCCAGCAGCACGATTTCTTTGGCCGCTTTTTCCCGGCTTGGGTGAATGCCCGGGAACTGGACGAAGCCACCCTGGAGCGGATGGCCGAAATCGCCTTCAGCGAGTGCACCCTGTGCCGCCGTTGTACGTTCAACTGCCCCATGGGCGTCGATACCCCGCTGATGATGCGGGCTATTCGCGGCATGGCGACGGCTGCCGGCAAGGCCCCCGAGATTCTGGAAATGCTCGCGGATGCGGCGATTGCCAAAGGCGATGACCCGAGCATGTTCAAGGACCTCTTCGTCCAGCAGATTGGAGAGATGGAAAAGGAACTGCAGGCAATGGTAGGCGATCCGAGCGCCCGGATCACGGTCGACCGGAAAGGCGCGCGGGTGCTCTACGTCGCGCTCGCCGGCGCACACACGATCTTGCCTCCCGCCGCCATCTTCCATGCGGTCCAAGAGGATTGGACCCTGAGTCTTTACGAAGCCGCGAACTATGGTGTTTTTCTCGGCGACACCGCACGCGCCAAGAAAATTGCCGGACGCATAATCGACGAAGCCAAGTCCCTTGGTGTCGAAGAAGTCGTCGTCGCCGAATGCGGGCATGCTTGCGCCTCGCTCGTCTGGGAGGCGCCGAATTGGTTCGGCGAGACGTTCCCCTTCCGGGTCCGCAGCATCGTAGAACTATTTGCCGAATATATAGAGCAGGGCCGGCTGAAACTGGACCCCTCGGCCAATCCGGAACGGATCACCTATCACGACTCGTGTAACCTGGCGCGCACGAGCGGGATTTACCGCGAGCCGCGCGTGATCCTGAACGCCGTGGCGCAGAACTTTGTCGAAATGACGCCGCACGGCCTGGAGAACTATTGCTGCGGCGGTGGCGGGGGACTGGTTGCACTGCCAGAATACGACGAAAAGAGACTGAACGCCGGCAAGCCCAAAGCCGAGCAAATCCGCCGGACCGGCGCGCAAATCGTCGCCGCCGCGTGCGAGAACTGCCGCCTGCAATTGGGCGATCTCAACAATCATTACAGCCTCAACGTCCAGATCACCGCGCTCGCAGATCTGATCGTGAAAGCAATGCGTTTGCCGGGCGCGCAAGCCGCTCTGCAGCCAGGCATGGGTGTGCCGGTGCCGGCGGAGTAGATAGAGGAGAGATATGTCGAAACAGATAAAAACCGTTCAAGCCCGCTGGATCGAAGGTATGGAATTTAAAGCCACGACCGGATCAGCGCATCATCTGACAATGGATGCGGGTGAATCGGATGGCGGCAAGGACCATGGTCCGAGACCTATGGAGATGCTGCTCGTCGGCATGGCGGGTTGTACGGGGATGGATGTCGTCGATATCCTGAGGAAAAAGCGGCAAGCCCTCAGCGGCTTGGAGGTCCGGATCGCCGGAACGCGAGCCGAAACGCACCCGATGGTGTACACAGAAATTGAGGTAACGTACATCGTGCGAGGCAAGGATATCCAGCCCAAGGCGGTTGAGGATGCGATTCGCCTGTCCCAGACCAAGTACTGCGGCGCGGGCGCGATGCTGGGCAAGACGGCGAAGATAGAGACGCATTACGAAATCGTGCCCGAGTAGAATTGTGCGCGTCTCCACAGGTGATTTTTCATGATCGGAGCGAATTACCGATTACCGAGCGTCGATGCGGAGAATTGCCGGTCTTGTCGCAAGTGCATCGCCCGGCAAGCATGTCGGTTGAAAGCGCTCGTTCAATTCGAACCAAACGAGCTACCCTACGTCGATCAGACCTTGTGCCGCGGCTGTCTCGTGTGCATGGAGAAATGTCCGTTCCTCGCCATCAAGGTGAATGAACTCGGCTTGTAAGGAACCGGTGTAGCCTGCCCTCGTCATGTACCTAGACGACAGGGGCTCCAGGCAAGATCCGACCCTCCAAAAGCAATCGCTCAGATGGATGCACAAAGCATAACATCTGAGCGATTGCTTTTTGCAGGCATAGCGCTTGCTTGCCAACAAATCCAACTCCCAAAGTACTCCAGGTCGATCGACACGCCGTCAGCCGCCTACCTCGCCAATGATAAAACTCAACAACAGCATCGCCATGACAAACGCGGTAATGAGCACATACAGGCGATCGCCTTCCAGCGCAAATCCAATAACCGAAACAGCCACTCGTAGAACGGGAATCGCAATCAGTACCAGCAGGCCGAGCGTGATGATGGCATAGGGCTTGAGCGCAAGCAATCCGCTCATGACATCGCCCAGGGTATTAGGGAAATCAGGTTGTGGACTGTACCGGACGATGCGTTCCACATTATCCAACCCGATCAAATGATAACCCGTATTGCCGGTAATCATCACCGCGCCAATGCCCAGCGCCAGGATCACGAAACTGAGCAGGACGCCCCACCGCAACAGGGTGGCGATGGTCAATTCCATTCGCAGCGTCTTTTCATGGTTGTTCCTTTGGCTCTGTTCCACCTGCTTTTCCCTCACCACTGAATCCCCAACCCCTTGACGAGCATTTGCAGCGCCACGACGACAAGCACAACGACGAACACCCGTCGGATCTGCGTGCTGCGCGTGCGCATCATCATGCGCGTACCGGCAGTGGCTCCGATGAGGACACCCATCGCCACGGGCGCGGCAATGAAGGGATTGACATCTCCCCGCACAAAGTACACGCCCGCGCTCGCGGCCGCGGTCACACCGATCATCAGATTGCTCGTCGCCGTGGAGACCTTCATGGGGAGTTTCATCGCGATGTCCATCGCCGGAACTTTGAGGACGCCGCTGCCAATGCCGAGCAGACCCGAGACCGCACCCGCCACGAACATCAACGGCAAGCCGTAGCGAGCGCCTCGCACGTTATACGCGACCAGGCGGTTTAGCGCGGTATCATAGTAAGTGCTGCCTAGATGCAGGAAATTGGCGAGCGGTCCCATTTCGATGCCCACAGGCAGTTCCGCATTTCGCCGGCGGAACATTGCGAACGCCGAATAGAGCAGGACGAGGCTGAACACCAGAAACAGCCCCGGTCCGCCGATGTAGCCTCCGAGCAGGGCGCCGACAATCGCACCGGTCGTCGTCGCCATTTCGAGGAACATGGCCACGCGGATGTTGGTTACACCGTCGCGCAAGTAGGCCGCCGCCGCGCCGGACGATGTGGCGATCACGGAGACGATGCTCGCACCGATGGCGTAATGGATGTCTATTCCGAGGACAAGGGTCAGAACGGGTACCAGGATGACACCCCCGCCCAGACCGAGCAACGCCCCGAAAATGCCCGCGCCTATGGAGACTATAAAAGTCTCGACGAGAAAGATCAAAGCGGCCAAGTCAGTCTCCTCCCCATTGCTCCAG
>JBLMXX010000081.1:0-17964 GCA_050257995.1 Acidobacteriota bacterium
GCTTGGTCGTGCGTGACGTACACCGTCGTGATCCCCAGCCGCTTTTGGAAATCCCGCAGCCAGAACCGTGCCTGCTCGCGCACCTTCGCATCCAGGTTCGACAGCGGCTCGTCGAGCAGGAGCAAGCGCGGCTGCGCCACCACGGCACGGGCGAGCGCGACGCGCTGCTGTTGACCACCGGACAATTGGAACGGATAACGCTGTTCCATCTCGGCTAAGCCAACCAGTTCAAGTGTGTCTTTAATGCGTTTCCTGGTTTCTGAATTGGGAACTTTTTTGAGTTTCAAACCAAAAGCCAGGTTATCGTACACTTTCATGTGAGGCCACAACGCGTACGATTGAAACACCATGCCCAGTTCGCGTTCTTCGGGTTGCAAGGCAATGCCGCGTTTGGAATCGTTCAGCACGAAATCGCCCACGCGAATAACGCCTTCGTCAATCGGGTCGAGGCCGGCGATGCTGTTGAGTGTCGTCGTCTTTCCGCACCCCGAGGGACCCAGGAGCGTCGTGAGCGTGCCGCTCTTGACGGTCAATGAAACACTATCTACTGCGCGCACCTTGCCAAAGTTCTTGACCAACCCTTCGATGATGAGGTCACTCATACAATTTTACTCCCAGGAATCGCCGGGTCAAGAGAATGACGACAAACGTAATCGCCGTTTGAATGGTCGCCAATGCCGCCATCGGTCCCGTATCGCCGTTGCGACCGAGCGTGATTAATGTGGTGCCGATGACTTCGGCGCCAGGTCCGTAAAGAAACAACGCGGAAGAATATTCTTTCAAGAAGGTGATAAAGAGAAGCACATAGCCCGACATCAACGCGGGGAACAAAATCGGTCCCAGGATACTCATGACCATCTTCAACCAACTGGCGCCCGCCACCCGCGCGGCGCGGTCGAGTTCATTCGACACGCGCATGATGGACGGGCTGATGGTGATGAAACCCAGCGGCAAATAGCGCATGATGAATGCCGCCATAATTGCCCAAATGGTATTGCGCCAAGCGCCAATTCCTGGGATGAGCAAGAACCCCCACAAGAATCCGATGCCGACGATGATGCCGGGGAATGCGCGTGGAAACAGTGCGGCATAGGCCAATGCTTGACGGCCGCGAAATGTGGAACGATAAACGACGACGGCAATCAGCGCCATAAAGACAATGCCAATCGCCGCGCCGAGCACCGAAATAATGACGCTGTTGACAATCGAACTGCTGTACGACTGGATGCTCAACAAGTCCTCGTAATTCGCCATCGTCAGCATCGTGAATGGATTGATCATCGGATTGAGAAACGGCACAAAGGATTTCATCACCAGTCCGATGAGCGGAAGCACGATACCCATGAGCATATAC
The DNA here is from genome assembly GCA_050257995.1 of Acidobacteriota bacterium. Classification (GTDB taxonomy): domain Bacteria; phylum Chloroflexota; class Anaerolineae; order UBA4142; family UBA4142; genus JBLMXX01. Next base: position 1,355 of record JBLMXX010000081.1, read on the forward strand.
AACACGACGACTATAAATGAGGGGATGCGCCAGGGTCCCAATCTCAGTAAACGCGGGCGCGTCGCTTTGCCGCCGACGGTGACAAAGCGTTTTTCCTGGCTCACTAGTTTATTTTGGAGCGCAACCAAAAGCGCAATAAAAATGATGAGCAAAATCGAGACGACGGCGAGTTGCCCATAATCGGGCGGCGAACCGATCGCGCCGATCTTGTACAAATAGCTCGGCAGAATCTGAATATTGACGGGCATGCCCAGGACAAGCGGAACCGCGAGCATTTCGATAGACGAGACAAAGATAAAGAGCGCGCTAAATGTGATGGCAGGACGCAAAAGCGGAACGGTCACGCGCCACAACGCTCGAAACGGATTCGCTCCGGCGATGCGCGCGGCATCTTCCAGCTGCGGATCCGAAAGCGCGAGCGAAGCCGTGCATTGCAGATACGCATTCGGCGCGTAGAACATGGCCGTGACGACGATCATCCCACCGAGCGTTAAAAGATCCCAGGTCGGTAAACCCAGCGAGCGAATCAAAACGGTGAAATAGCCTTGTCGCCCAAAAATCGTATCCCAGGAATAAGCGAGCACGAGCGGGGATACGAAAAACGGAATGAGGACCAGACTTGAAACGATGCCCTTGCCCGGCATATCCGTCCGAGTGATGAGCAATGCCAACACGGTTCCCAGCGTGACGGCGAGGATGGTGGATAGCACGCCGTAGATGGCCGTCGTACCAACCACGCCCCATAACTCCGCGCTCGTAAATGTCCGCACGACATTGCTTAGAGTCAATTGCTTGGCTGCCTCGTACAACGGTTTGTCCGCAAACGCTTGGACAAAGAGGGGCCAGGCAGGAAAGAGCACCAACACGATGGTGACGAGGACGATGCTCCATTGCACCACGCTATCCCAGGAAAAACGCGGTCGGGTACGCATCACGTCGGTGCGCGCTTCGATTGTGGTCATATCCACCCCGGTGGGGGCAGGAGCTCCGGCCCCCACAGACACGCGATTACGGTTTGAACAGTTTCTTCCAACGCGCTTTGAATTCGGCGACCTTGGCGGGATCGGCGATATCCTTGTCGAAATAGAACGGCGCCAGGTTCTGATCGCCGCCCACCGCCGCGGCGAGTTTCGTGAGGCTCAGTTTCGCCTTGTCGGCGACGTCTGGACGGTACGAGGTGAGGCCGCCATCGGCGAATGCCAGTTGATCTTCTTGCGAGAGGATGTAATCCATCATCAGTCTCGCCGAGTTGGGGTTGGCGGCGGCGTGGGTGAGGCCCATCCCGCGGACGATGAGGGGTGTAATGTCGGCGATCATCGAGTTACCCATGACCGGTTCGGCGGCGGGGTACTTGGGGTAGGCGTTAATGCCGGATACAAAGTAACCCACGGAGATGGCGCCGGAGAGCGTGTCGTCCACCATGGCGCCCGCCCCGCTGCCGAGTTTCGGTTTGGCTTTGCTAATGCTTTCCAGAATCTTCCAACCGTCTTCGCCCTTCTTCTTAATCCAGAACCAGTTGGCGGCGAATCCGGTTGCGTTCGTTTCGGCATCGTACGTCGTGATCTTACCCTGGAATTTCGCGGGGTCCTTTTCAATCATCGCGGCAAGCTCCGCCATGGTCTTGGGCGGGGTCGGCACGGCTTGCTTGTTCCAGATGAAGATCAAGGGATCGCTGGAGACGGTGTAGATGCCGGGCGCCAGTTTGGACCAAGCGGGCAGCGCCGCATCTTCGGTCGATTTGTATGGGACGGACTCGCCCTTGGCAATGAAATCTTGCCAGCCATCCGGATTGGTGGTAATGATGAGGTCAGCCGTCTTGGCTTTGCTGGCCGATTCGGAATAGTAGCGTGGGAAGATTTCGTTCGAGGAGAGGTCAGCAACATTCTCAACTTTGATCCACGGATACTTTTTGGCAAAGCCCTCAATCACGGGCTTCCAGTTGGATGCGCTCATGATCGAATAAACCACCAATGCATTTTCTTTCTTGGACGCTTCGACAATCGCAGAGTTGTCGGCGGCGGCTGGCGCGCTGGTGGCTTTGGGGGCTTCGGTCGCTTTGGGAGCGGCAGTGGGGGGCGCCGCCGTCGGGACCGGAGTCGGGGCAGGGGCGCACGCGGCGAGCAGGGCGAGCGTCGTAATCAGCATCGCCAACATCACGAGCTTTTTCATTAGGTTCTCTCCTCCTTGAGGGATGTGAGACTTGTCTCGTCTCGGAACGTCCGCGCACTAGGCGGATCGTTTGGGATGCACAAACTGTTGATCCAATTCCTCGTACTCGGGAAGACGGACGATGCGCTGGCGTTCGTCCCAGCTCACCATGTGCGGCAACAACGCCGCACTGCTTTCTTCCGCCTTCAGGATCGAGAGTGCCTCTTGAACCGCGCGCATCGCCACGCGCAAGGCAGTGTTGGGATAAATGACCAATCGATATCCGTACTCTTCCAGTTCGCGTGCAGAGACCTGCGGCGTTTTTGCGCCTTCCGTCATGTTAAAGAGGAGCGGGACGGGGACCTCTTGGGGCAATCGGCTGATTTGCTCCCGATTCGTGGGCGCTTCGACGAAAACGACATCCGCTCCATTCGCCGCGTACAATCGGGCGCGTGCCACGGCGGTGTCATAACCGTGCGTGGCAAGACTGTCCGTCCGTGCGATCAGCACGAGATCCGGATCCCGGCGCGCCGCGACCGCCGCACGCAGTTTCTGGACCATTTCTTCTTCGGCAATCACCTCCTTTTTGGCAAAGTGCCCACATTTTTTGGGGCTGACCTGGTCTTCGATCTGTATGGCGGCGATCCCCGCTTGTTCGTACTCGCGCACGGTGCGTTGAACGTTGAGTGGATTGCCATATCCGGTGTCAGCGTCGGCGATCACAGGCACGTCCACCGCGTTCGCCATCCGCCGGACCTGCTCGACCATTTCCGTCATTGTCAACAGGCCAATATCCGGGATGGCGAATTGTGCGTTCGCGATGCCCGCGCCGGTCGCGTACACGGCGGCAAAACCTGCCTCTTGAATCAAGCGCGCGGTGAGCGCATCCGCTGCGCCGGGGGCGACCAAAATACTCGACAGTTTGAGGAGCGAACGCAGGCGAGTGGTTGACCTCATCTATGTGGACTCGGCAGGAAAAAACGATTTTTGAGAGTGGTCCCACGCGTGCCGAACGTGCTCGCGTGCCAACCGCTCCGCTTCGGGCGCATCGTGCCGCGCAATCGCTTCGACGATCTGCCGATGCTCTTCGACGACCGCGCTGCCGCGATGGTGGTGCGTGACGTTCAGGCAGGTAAAGCGGAATACTTGCTCATACAAATTGTTGAGAGTCTCTAGCAAGCACTTGTTTCCTGAGAGGGCATAGAACAAGTTGTTGAATTCCCTGACCGACTGCATGACCTCCGGAGTATCATCCTGTGTCACGGCGAACTGCAGTCTGGGCAGTGCGTCCCGCAGGCGTTGGATATCTTGAGCCGTGGCGCGTTCGGCGGCGAGGGCGGCGGTAATGCCTTCGAGCCGCTCGCGCACAAAATAGAGATCCTCAATATCCTTGCGCGAAATCTCTTGGACGATCACACCAGACCGCGAAACGCAGAGATAGCCTTCCTGTTCGAGACGGCGGAAGGCCTCGCGGACCGGACTCCGGCTCAAGCCAAGTGAGCGGGCAATCTCCTGTTCGAGCAGTCGGTGGCCTGGTTTGAATTTGCCGGAGAGAATGGCATCTTTCAAAACCGCATATGCCTGGTCCCGGAGAGGGGGCTTGGGAACAGCTAACTGGGGTAGGAAACTGGACATTTTCCGCCTTCGGAGTTCCTTTTCTGCATACGTACACAGTATACATATACAGTATACGGTTAATTTTGCATTGTGTCAAAAAATAGTTAAAATCAATTGACTCGAAATTTCGTCATGAGGAACAGGTCCATGCCTCAATTGAACAGCATCGGCTCGCGCGCCAAGTTCGGTGAGCATTTTATTTACCGGCTGGACACTCTGACAAGGTCCGGCGTTACATCGCGTCTAGACCGACTGCCCTACTCAATTCGAATCCTGATCGAGTCCCTTTTGCGGCACGAAGATGGCCATCTCGTCACGATGGACGATGTAAACGGACTGGCAACCTGGAGCCCCTCCAAGCCTTCGGAGAGGGAATTGCCGTTCATGCCGGCGCGTGTCGTCATGCAAGATTTCACCGGCGGCGCATGTATTGCCGACCTGGCCGCGATGCGCGACGCGGTCTACCGGCTTGGGCAAGATCCGCAGATGATCAACCCGCGCGTTCCTGTTGACTTGGTGATCGACCACACGGTCATCGTTGATTACTTTGGCACCCCGGAGGCTGCTCAGCAAAACACCCAACTGGGATATACGCGCAACCGCGAGCGTTACGAATTCTTCAAGTGGGGAGCGCGTGCGTTTCGGAATTTGCGCGTTGTCCCGCCGGCGACGGGTATTATCCACCAGGTCAATCTCGAATATCTCGCTCACGGCGTGATCGCACGCCCTAGTGACTCTGCTCAGGGAAGCGAACTCTTTCCGGATACCGTGGTCGGCACAGATTCCCATACGCCGATGATCAACGGTCTCGGCGTGCTCGGTTGGGGCGTTGGTGGCATCGAGGCGGAAGCCGTCATGCTGGGGCAACCCATCTACATCGTTACGCCTGCGGTTGTGGGCGTCAAACTATATGGCGCCTTGCCGGACGGTGTGACCTCCACCGATCTCGTGTTAACCATCACGCAAATCCTTCGCCGGAAAGGCGTCGTTGACAAGTTTGTCGAATTCTACGGGCCTGGCTTGTCGGGGATCTCATTGCCGGATCGGGCGACCATCGCCAACATGGCGCCGGAGTACGGTGCGACTGTAGGTTTCTTCCCGACGGACGCGGAAACGCTCCGCTATTTCAGGAATACCGGACGCGCCCGGTCCGCCGATTGGCTTGAGGCGTACACAAAGGAGCAAGGGTTGTTCCGCACCGATACTACTCCTGCTCCGGAATTCACAGACACGCTGGAGCTCAACCTCGCGGAGGTTGAACCGAGCCTCGCGGGACCGAAAAAGCCCGAACAGCGCATTGCCGTGAGAGATCTCAAGAAGCGTTTGCGCGAAACGCTCACCGCTCCCGTTGCCAAGGGTGGCTATGATCTGGACCCATCGGCAATTGGCAGTTCACAGTTGCCAATAGTTCACGGGTCGGTCGTAATGGCCGCGATTACATCTTGCACCAATACGAGCAATCCAGCGGTCTTGATCGGCGCGGGGTTGCTCGCCAAGCGAGCTGTCGAAAAAGGCTTGACGGTCAAGCCCCACGTCAAAACGAGTCTCTCGCCCGGATCGCAAGTCGTGACCGAGTACCTTGAGAAAGCCGGGCTATTACCGTACCTGGAAAGACTTGGTTTTTTTCTGACCGGCTACGGTTGCGCGGTTTGCGTTGGAAACAGCGGACCTCTGCCCGACTCCGTTTCAAGAGCGATCGACGAGCGAAATCTCGTCGTCGCGGCGGTCCTGTCCGGCAATCGCAATTTTGAGGGGCGGATTCACCCACAGATTCGCGCCAATTTCCTCGCGTCGCCGCCACTCGTCGTCGCGTATGCTCTGGCGGGCACGACCGACATCAATTTGGAGACCGAACCGCTCGGCACCGGAAAGGATGGCCATCCGGTTTTCTTGCGCGATATTTTCCCTTCACAAAAGGAGATCGCAGAGGCAATGGCTTGTGCGATAGGTCCGGAGATGTTCAGCCGTGTGTATGCGAACGTTTTCGATGGCGACCCGACGTGGAACGCGATGCCGGTCAGCGACGGCGATCTATTCTCCTGGAATCCAAAATCGACCTACCTCGTCGAGCCGCCCTTTTTGAGGGATTGGGCAGCCAAGGCGGGAGGAGGACTTGGAATTTTGGGAGCGCGCGTGCTGGCTTGGCTGGGCGATGGAGTCACAACCGATCATATTTCGCCCGTCGGTAGTATTCCCAAGGCTACTCCCGCCGGCAAGTACCTGATCGCGCAAGGCGTTGCGCCGGGGGATTTCAATCAATACGGGACCCGGCGAGGCAACCACCATGTAATGATGCGCGGCGCGTTCGCCAACCTTCGGCTCAAGAACCGGTTGCTCGGCGGCGAGGAGGGCGGGTTCACGCTGCATTTGCCCGATGGTGAGAAGATGACGATATTCGACGCGGCCACGCGATACCAGACCGACGACATTCCATTAATTGTCATCGCGGGAAAAGAATATGGCACGGGGTCGTCACGCGATTGGGCAGCCAAGGCGCCCGCGCTCCTCGGCGTCAAGGCAATCCTCGCGCAATCCTTCGAGCGCATCCATCGCTCGAACCTGGTGGGGATCGGTCTGCTGCCACTACAATTCAAGCCGGGCGAGAATGCAGAGAACCTCGGCTTGACCGGTCACGAGGTGTACGACGTGCGGGGGATCGCGACCGACCTGGCACCGCGACAAGAAGCAACCGTCGTGGCGAGGAATGATGCCGGGAAGGAGATCGAGTTTCAGGTGGTCGTGCGACTCGATACCCCGGTGGAGGTAGAATATTACAAGAACGGCGGGATTATGCAGACGGTCCTGCGAAAACTGGTGCGCCCAACCTAAAAGGGATATCCTTTTTTTCGTCGATTGCTAAATTCTGGTATCCCGAGTAAAATTGGCGACGAATACGTTCCGGCACCCATTAAATCCAACGCCAGGAAGAATCATGCAACTGTATACCAGCCGCACCCAACGCAAAGAAGAATTCACCCCACGAGAGAATCAGGTCCGCCTCTATGTATGCGGTATCACCCCGTACGACACAACGCATCTCGGACATGCCTTTACCTATACAAGCTTCGATACCCTGATCCGGTATTTCGAGTGGCAGGATATCCACGTGAGTTATGTCCAGAACGTGACCGATATTGACGATGACGTCCTCCGCCGGGCGAAGCAGGTTGGCAAAGACTGGCGCGCACTGGGCGACGAGTGGACGGTCCACTTTATCGACGATATGCTCGCGTTGAACGTCCGTCCCCCTGACGAGTATCCGCGGGCGACGGAAGTAATTCCTGAAATTGTCGAAATGGACCGCGAGTTGATTGCCCGCGGCGCCGCCTATCCATCGAACGGGAGCGTGTATTTCGACGTCAATGCGTTCAAGGAATTTGGGCAGTTGAGCCACATCCCGCGCGGGGAAATGCTTTCTATCGCCAACGAACGCGGCAATATTCCCGACGATCCCAACAAGCGCGACCCACTTGACTTTGTGCTGTGGCAACGCAAGGCGGAAGGGGAGCCGGCTTGGTCCAGCCCCTGGGGCGAAGGGCGACCCGGATGGCATATTGAATGTTCCACGATGGTCGCCAAATTCCTGGGACCCAGCATCGACATCCACGGCGGAGGTGGCGACCTGATCTTTCCTCACCACGAATGTGAGATCGCGCAATCTGTGACCGCCACCGGCGTCTTTCCATTCTCGCGCGTGTGGATGCATATAGCGATGGTGCGCAAAGACGGTGATAAGATGAGCAAATCGCTCGGAAACCTGGTGATGATCAGCGATTTGTTAAAAGAGTACACTCCGGATGCCTTACGTCTCTATCTCGCCTCTTTTCAGTACCGCACCAGCTGGGAGTACAATCCGGCGCAGCTAAAGAAGGCGGCGGCTATGGCACAAATGTGGCAGGCCGGGATCGAGGGCGCTCCACCCGAGGCGGCAGGTAGAATAGAAAACGTCCGTGAGAACTTTCGGCAAGCAATGGACGATGACTTGAACACGCCTGAAGCGGTGATTGTCCTGGATAACTTGGCGAAAGATATTCAGGCGGGCAGATACCAGGGGGAGCAAAAGCAGGCTGCCCAGGGTACCCTGCGGGAGTTGGCAGGTATTTTCGGGATGCGCTTTGGCGCGAAATTGTCGGAGCGCGTGGCGACCGGTTGGCAAAGGCATCGGAAAAAGTTTCAGTCATAGTGGCGGTGGACGGCAAAAGAATTCCCTCTCCGGGCATCCGGAGAGGGAATTTGATTATAGGGTGCACCAGGCCAGGTCCTAGCGTGATACCGCCAGGCGTTCATAAGCCCAGTCCACCGGCGGACCACTCTCGGCAAAGCGCACGGGGCTGCTCCCATCAGCATTCATCCGCCAGATGCCCCAACTGCCGCCTTCCGGCGAGCGATAGTAGACGAGCCCGCTGTCAGGAGACCAGTGGGGGTCGACATGCGGCACGGTCCCTGTGGTGAGCTGTTTCTTTCCTGTTCCATCGGCGTTGATGACAAAGATCTGCTTGACCGTGTCCGTGTCCGCGTGATACAAAATCTTTTTGCCATCAGGCGACCACGAAGGATTCCCGCCCATTTCGCCGGCGATCATGGTAAAGGGTCCGCCCGACGCGCTCACCTTGTAGATACCACAGGCGCCGCTTTGGCAAGTGTGGAAGACCAGTTCCTTATCGTCGGGTGAAAAGGAAGGCATCGACCCGCCGACGACGATGGTGCGCCGTCCCGTACCATCCAGGTGGACGGCGTCGATGTTCACATTAGACCCTTCTTTTTGTACTGGCTGGGACGAAAAAGCGATCCACTTGCCATCGTGCGACCAGGAAAAGTACTTGGCATTGCTCTCGCCCACAATCTTGCGCGGATTGCTCCCGTCGGCATTGGCAACGTAGATACCGTCGTTCCAGCGATAGTAGGCGATGAGTGTTCCATCCGGTGAGAATGCAGGTGAAGAAGCGCGGTCGAGGATTTGGCGCGCATCACTCCCATCCGCGTTGACGATCCACACGAACTTGTCTTCAGGTCGCGGACCGGTTTCCACACTAAAGGCAACTTTGCCACGTGCTACAACGCTTCCACCTGCCGGGGTGGACGGCGCCGCTTGGTTTTGGTTCTGCGCCAGTGGGTTTAGTCCGGCTCCGCCATTCCTGGTCCAAAACCCTACTCCCAACCCGGCGAGCAAAACGCACAGGAGAAGGACAAGGCACCCGGCAACTCCTAGAATCCATGGGAGCCGATTCGGCTGAGACCCCTGCTGGGTTTTGGACTTGCCTTTAGGTACCTGGGGCATGTTCTCGAACATGATGACCTCCGAGTAACGAAAATGTACCCTCCCCCTGGGTATGGCCGATATTCTTAATGCTTGGGCGCGCTCTCATCCCACGGCATCTGCTGTGCCGCGTTGGGGTTGGCGGATGCCGGTCTCTTGCCAACCTTGATACGCGAGGGCCGCGGACGGGATGCTGCTGCCGTGCTTGGCTCGATCCCCGGCGCGGCGGTCGCCAATTTGATTCTCGACGGCGGTTTAGCGGGCGCGAATCTCTCGATCGCCAAGTGGTATCCGGTGGGCACGAGAAAGAGGGCGACCAAAAGCGCAAGCAAAATCAGAAACAGCACCCAGCCGGACCAATCCGGTGCGGCCTCGGGAATGAGTCCGCCTGGATTGTAATTGGCTTGCACGGTGGCGGCGCCCGGCGCCGTAACGACGATGCTGCGCTTGAGCCCATCACGCAACGAATCGGGTGAAATGAACGTCAGTTTATATTCGTTCTGTATGAGCGCCGAAAGTTGTTGGTACAGTGAATTCAGCATGGCCGCATCGGGGGTATAGGCGTAGGTGCCCATCGATGCGGTTGCCAATTCGCGCAGGACGGACTCGTCGATCCCGTCCTGGTTACCATAGCCCGCGCCCTTGTTCCCCAAACCTACGGTGTAGATCGAATAGCCTCCCTGCTCTGCCTGCTTGATCGCGCCCTCGCGATTGAGCTTGCTTGCATTGTCCATCCCATCGGTTACGACGATGATCGCTTTTCGCCCGCTCGCAGATTCGAAATACTTGCCGCCTCGGGCCAGCGCATCGTAGAGCGCCGTATTTCCGCGCGGCGTGATCTTCTGGATTGCCGCCGTGAGAGCGGTCTTGTCGTCGGTAAGCGGCTGCAGGGTTTCGATTTCGGTGTCGAACTGGATGAGGGCGGTCTTGTCGCCCGGTCGCATCAGGTTGACGAACGTCGTCGCCGCCTGCCGGGCGCCCGCGATCTTGCCGCTGTATGCCATGCTCCCACTGCGGTCGATCACCAGGACCGTGCTGACGGTGCCTTGTTCGCCTGCCCGCGTGGCCGCCGAAAGACTCACCGGCTTGCCATTCTGCTCCAGGCGAAATGCATCGGGTGGCAAGTTCCGCACGGGGCTGCCCGCGGCATCCGTTACGGAGACGTACACGTCTACCTGAGGAAAGTGCGACTGGTCGATCTGCGTGACATTGATAGTCACCGGTCCCTGCGCCGCCGCCGTAATAACACCAAGCGTGCTAGAGACGATGGCAATGGCGATAGCGGTCAACCAGGTTCTCATTCGATATCTCCTTATTCCCCCCTTCACGATGGCAAGTCCCACGTCAAGGTTATCGCCGCTCGTGATACACCAACTCAGTATTGCCCACTCGGATCGTGGCGTTGTTCGTCAGTTGTACCAGTTCAACTTTGCGCCCGTTCACGAACGTCCCTTTGCCGACGCTCATGTCCTCGATGACGAAATGCGTGCCCGCGCCTTTCAGGCGGGCGTGCTGCGGCGCCATGTCGGGATCGGGAATGGCGATGTCGGATTTGAAATCATTGCTCCCGATGATGGCTGCCGGTCCGTGCACGGGCATGAACTTGTCGAGGATGAACTCGGTGCCCTTGAGTTTGCCGTTCTTGACCTCAATCCAGGCGCGCGAGAGGAGGACGACGATGAGCGCAATGAACACCCCAACGGATGCGCCGAGGATGACGAGCCCGAGCATCTTGCCCAGGATGGTGACTCCCAGGACGGACTGCAAGAGGAACAGAATGACGCCTCCGACCAGCCCGCCGATCAAGCCCCCGACGGCGCCTTTCCACATTTGTGTGCCGCCCGTAATCCCTTCGGACAAGCCGATCAATAGAGCGAACAGCCCCCACCCCAACGCCCGTCCAACCAATTCCCCGCCGGTGACCTGAAAGACAAACTCTCCGAGGGGCAAGCCGATGGCGCCGGCGACCAGCCCGATGCCGCCCGCCAACGCGCCCGCGCGCAAGGATTTGTACCAGGAGCGCGCCAACAGCCCTTCACTGGCGCCGATCAAGAGTCCGAGGAATAGTCCGATGATCGCGCCAAGCAGAACGTCGCTCACGTAGACGGCCTGGCCGCTAATGAATCCAAAGGTATCCGCAATCCTCCAACCGATCAGTGCCCCCAAGGCGCCCAGTACGGCATAATAGTAAGAGCGCAATCGCAGACTCATGGTTACCTCCTTTTGATCCTCGAGCGAGAACGTCCATCGCGACGGGACCTATCCCTCTTCATTTTTTACGCCCGGCGCCGGCTCTTGCGCCGGCTCCTCGACCGGTGCCTCGATCACAGGCTCGAGATTGTTCCAGACGACCACGCTTTCTTCGCCGATATTGCTCCATTCATAGAAACCGACATAATATCTGGGGTCGAGCCGCCGGTTGGTCTGCCAGCAGAAAAAGCCCCCGCGTTCGGCGATCGGATCGATGACCAACGCCACCTGGGTTGGGTCATTAAAGAAATTCTCGTGCAGCCAGGTATCGTAGCTCGACATGAACACGCCCAGACCCGGGTGCGTGTGATACCAGCCCAGTATCCGTTTGCCCCGAAACCGGCTCTCGAGTTGACCGTGCAGGTGGACGAGCGTATCCTGCGTAAATGTCACGTGGGTCTGCCCCGACTCGGTATGCAAAGCCGGCAGAATATCCTGGATCAGAAGATAAGGGCGGGTGTGCATGGGATCAATGCGCACCTCTCCGATCAGCAGACCGCCCACCTCTCTTTCCGTGTCGCTGGCGGCATGCTCTACGCACCCGGAATAGGCCGACTGTGCAAAAAAGGTCTTGACGCGGGCGTCCACGTTTTCTTCGAAAGGCGAAATCCATTCCAGCGATTCTTCCAACGGCATCGACTCGGTCACGATCGGGCTGGCCATTTCACCTAGAATTTTGACTTTTCCCATCTTCTCATCCTCTAGAATCATCCTGCGGCGTGACTCGGTATGTAGAGTACTTTTTAATCCGACGTCCTTGCCGCGATGGTCGCGTCGGTTAATTTGATCCTTATCCTCGGTCGGTGGTGGCTCTCTCCCCAGCTCTCCAGTTCGATCAGGCGAAACGGTTCGACCGGCGCATCCGGATGGTCGACCTCGCTGCCTTTCCAGCAAAAATACCCGGCCAGGTCCAGCGAGGGATCGAGGACCAGCGCGATCTGCCAGGGCTCTTTGAAAAAATTGCGATGAATGAACAAGTCCCAATCGGATAGGAAAATCGTCCAGCCCGGGTGGGTGTGATACCAACCCACCACCCGTTTGTCGGGATACTGCGCCTCGCGCGCCTGGTGAATTTGGAGCCACGTCTTTTGCGTAAAGGTGAGGTGGCCGCGTGTCTCGTTGGCAAATTCGGCTTTGAGGGCATGCGTGATGACGACGAACAATTGCTGTCCTGCATCCTGCGCCACGTCTCCCAGCAATACACCCCCTACTTCACGTTGGCTGTTCTCCCGTGCATGCTGCGTGATGAGACGATTCACGCGCTGGTGCAAAAAGATGGGAAACGGTGCACTCTCAGGTTGCCACTGCCACAAGTTGGAATCGTTCGTCGGAAGCAGGCCGACCGGAATCTCGGGCTCGGGCATTGGAATCGAGATGCGAGCCGGCGGGGATGCTTTCGGTTCGAAGAATTCGCTTGGCGGGAACGCCTGGTGGGATTCCACGCTCGAATCTTTGACCGCCGGTGTTTGCGCTACCAGGGTGGCGCGGAAGGCTTGCCCGATGTCGAACGAGTCTCCCGGGTTCAGCGGGCGCAAGAGCCAGAGCGAGCCCCGCCGGCGTTTGCATTGGGGGCAGCGTCCATAGGCATCCAGGTGCTCGACACTGCCGTGGCGCGGGCACCAATACATGTCCCCCGGCTTGAAGATCGACCATCCCCGGTCGCGGCAGCGTCGTCTTTCTGCCAAGTCCACCAGGAGATGCTCGCGCCCGCCGGCTCGACGGATGGCGAGATGATGCGCCGCGACGGTCGAGTCGGAGAGTACGATCGCATTGTCGTCGGCGGAGCCGATTTCGGTCGAGTCGCCCATCAGTTCATAGAGAATGGGCGTCGCGTTTTCTAATTGGATCGGCGTGATCGCCAACGTGCGATAAGGACTGGACTTGGCAGAGCGAGACATTCTCTCTCTCACATCTGGGGTGGGCCGGGCAGTCACCTTCGCTGGGGGAGGACAAAAGTGACTGCACCGGCGTCGAGCCTGAGATTCTCACCAGTTATCGATCGGATCACTAGCCGGCGGTGACATCGGCGGTGAGCATCAGGCGGTCATTCTGCGGGACGCCTGCCGCCTCAAGGGTTTCATCTTCGCGCAGTTCGCGGCCCAGCGCTTTGCTGTCCATCCGGTAGCTCATGGGGCGACCATCGGGACCGGTCGTGGGCAGTTGCAGGGACGAAGTGAGTTCGGGCAACAATTCGCGCACCGGAACGTCGTTCGGGACCTCGGCCGTGCGGGAACCGCCGGCAGGCAGGATCACGGTAACGGGAACATCAGCCATTGTGCACCTCCATTTGGTGTTTTGGACCGCTCAGGGCGTGACCTGACCGGCCTAAGACTTGATTTTGATCTTGACACGTTTTGCTGCAGCAGTTTTCTTAACTGTTGTTTTCGCAGGAGTGGTTGTTTTGACTAACCTGATTCGCTCAGGGCGCAGGAGCTCGCGCGGGTCGACCGGGAAACAGCCGGGATGAGACAGGCGGTAACTGCGGCTCCACTTGGCAGCCTCCGCGTCCCAGGGGAACGGCGGCTTGGTCGGATCGTCATGGTAATTTTTGTACTGCGCCATCTCGCCGAGCATGACGACCAGCCGGTCGAGCGAGCGCGCCGCCGTCCACCATGCCGCGTCAATGCACACACTGCCGTTGGCGCGCTTGATATTCGGATGCCAGATCGGCGTCAGCCATTTCAACCCGGGCCAGCGATGCGGATACTCGTTGTGCAAATAGATCGCCACCTGGTGGCGGTCGCCGAACTGCGGCCGGCCCAAAAGATCGATGCCGGTGACGCTCTTGCATTTGAACGTGATAATATATTTCTCCGGCGGAAACCCGGGTTTGGGGTCCACCACCTCGAAATCGATAAGGTCGCTCTGGGCTTTCAACTCCATCAGTTTTTCGTAATCGGCTTTGAGGCGGCGAAAGCGCGGGCTTGCATTCACCAGCGTGCGCTTGGGAGCCGCGCCTGCCGTCACGTCCGCCGTAATCATCAGCCGGTCACTTGGCGGCACTCCGGCGCCGGAAAGCGTTTCGGTCTCCCTGAGTTCACGCCCCAATGCTTTGCTGTCGATGCGGTAGCCCACCGGGCGGCCGTCCGGTCCTGAAGTGGGTAGTTCAAGCACCGAGACCAACTCGGGAAGCAATTCCCGGACCGGGATATCGTCCGGAACCTCGGCAGTACGCGCTCCGCCCGCCGGTAGAATAATGGTTACTGAAAGATCGGCCATGATGCCTCCAACCCTGTGTTAGATAATCAATATTGCTGGTTATGACTCCCGCCGGATTTCCGGGTTCCAAGAAGAACTGACCCGGGGAACGTGCCCGGCGGTATCACGTGTTCAAATGCGGTACCTGGCATTTGCCGGTGATCGCCCAGCAGTCCGCGTGATGCGGCGTGCCACACACTTCGCAGATCTTGACGCCGCGCGGGTCCTTGCGTTTGACCACGTCGAAACAATAGGGACAGCGGTCTTCGACGACATCTACGATCCGCGGCCCCTCCACATCGTTGGCGCCGCGGCGGGAGGGCAAGTGGGGCCTGCGCGCGCGGCGGCGTTTGGGTTCACCTGCCCCGGACGCAGGGGCCGGGGTCGGAGCCGGCGCGGCTTCAGGTTCCGGCGGGACCGACGGCGCGGCGGCGGGCGCCTGGAAATGGACCCATCGCTCTCGCGCATTCTCGTACGTTCCGCTCACGGCCTTGACCAGTTGCTGCGGCAGCCATAGGAACCCACGCCCGACCGTCTCAAAGAATCGAGCCAGCGCCTCCAGTATCCGACCCGGAATACTCAAGATAAACCGCAGGGCGGCGAGAGGTCCTGCCATCACCGAGGCGGTGAGATTGCCCCCGCGCTCGGCAAGCGGGCGCGTCCAGCCGGTCCAAGTGCCGCCGACGAGCCCGAGGAATGCCGCAAGCCATTCCAAATACCAGGGTAAATCACCGGTCGTGTTCACGAACTGGGCCGGATCGATCTGATGCTCAAACACGCCATATGCCAGTCCCAACGGCATGCCCACGGCGACGAAGATAAAGATGACGAGCAGGCTGGCCGCCCGGTGCCAGTTGGGCATCAAGCGGTGGAACGCCCATGCCACCGGCACACTGCCGGCAAATGCAAAGGGCAGGGCCGTCACGAGCATTCCGACAAAGGCGAAAATCGTGTTGAGACGGACGAGCGCGACGCCGAGCAAAAAGCCCCACCCGGTGCCCAGGATCAAGCCGAGTGTCAATGCAATTCGTAAAGCCCAATGGCTACGTTGGTGGTCCTGCATACTCTTTGCTCGACGCGAAGGATTTGTTTTGCCAAGTTGGGCACGCGTAGGCGCGACCCGAATCCCCATCTCCATTCTCAACCCCTTGCCTTAATGGACCACGATGCGCGGGCGGATGGGCTCCGGTACCGGGAATCTTTCGTACGGCACCGATTCGCCCAACTTGATTTGAGGGCGCGGGTGCAGGCGAATGCGGGCCGCCCGCGACGACCGCGCTCCGCCTTCGAAATGCGACCAATGCAGAGTATCGGCGAGGTCACCGGAGAGTTCGTAAAACCGGTATTCGTCGTCGTTGCGCGCCCGCAGAACGTGGAGCGCGGGAACGCCGATGCCCAGCAAGGTGCGCGAGAGAAACGGTTCCTTGCCCGTGATGACGTGCGCCATGTGGACCTCGCGCAACTCGCCGCAGCCGGGGCACAGCCCGTCGTTGAAACTCACCGCCGAAATCGGCTTGAAAACGTCCGTCACCGTTTCGCAGTTGTGGCATTCCAGACTGACGACGACCTCCTGGTCCAACTCGAGCATCGCGTTATCGCCAAGGTCCAGGCGCGCGATCCGCAGCATTTCTGCGATGATCGTGTTCGCCGCCTTGCGGTCCGGCAGTTCCGTAATCTCGCCATAAACCCAATGGCTCTCGCAGTCCTCGGCGGGCGTATACGCCGTGGAATGAAAGGCGTTGGTCAGCCCGTTGACGTGTAGGACTTTGCCCGCTTCGACCGGCATATTGTGAATCAGCTTAAGGGCTTCCTGCGACTGCAAGCCGCCGATGATGGCAGAAATCGTCGGCGTCGTCGGGACCTTGCCCAGCAAAATGTTCTGGCGGGCAAGGAGCGGGCAGGAATAGCGGAGCGACATTTCACGGCGCGCTTGCTCGGTGAGAGTGCACTCGTAGCAGGCTCCCTCGCCGGGCACAAAGACACGGACCAATCCGAACAGTTCCTGGATCGCGCCGTCGATCCACGGCTTGTTCAGCCGGTAGGCAAAGCGGTTGATGGAGAGCCGCGCCTCACGGTTGTCGAGGCAGCCGACGATCGCGTCCATGCGCCGGAAGATGCCCAGACCGAGCTGGGTATTCAC
>JBLMXX010000082.1:0-5205 GCA_050257995.1 Acidobacteriota bacterium
ACGTAGCCGTTGCCGTGATTGATCAAGATCATGAATCCGTAACTCACCCGCTCGTTATCCCAACCGGCGGCGACGACATAACCCGAGTCGGCGGCGCGGACGGGCGCCCCTTTCGGCGCGCCGATGTCGATACCGGGATGGCGCGACCAGAACTTTTGCGTGATTGACCCGGAAGTGGGCCACCCGAAAAGACCTGTCCCGCGAGCCGCACTGCCCGGGACGGGACCGCTGTAGGTTGTGACCACGCGTGGGACATACGGCTTGGAGCCGCCCGGGACCATGAGAAACTGTCCGGTGGTCACGGCGAAATCCGGCGGCTGGAGATCGTGGAGCTCCTGGTTGAATTCGAAATCCAGGATGTTCTGGACAAGCTTGGCGGCGGGAGTTTTGGGACTCTTGAACTTGTCCGCAATCTTTTGCACCGAGTCGCCATTTTGAACGGTGTAGAGCACACCGGTCGTCGGTGGAATATTGAGGACCTGGTCCAGCGACAGCATGTCGGGGTTGTCTTCCAATTTTGGGTTTGCCCAAAGGATGGAATCCGCGCTGACCTCGAACTGAGCGGCAATGTCGCTGACCGTGTCGCCCGGCTGGACCGTGTATTTGGTAACCTCACGCCGGACGCGTTTGGGAATCGTGGTAATCGGGATGGGCGAGAAGCCCAGGAACCCATTATCGGTGACGTCACTATCCTGGAAGGGACTGGCCTCCTCGCCGCTCGGCGCAACAGTGCTGTCAGACTTGTCGGCGCTATTGATCTGGACACTGCTGGCGGCAATGGTGAAAAACATCAGCGCGAGCAAGCCGACGTGTGAAATGATGCGCGTGAGGAGAGGGATGTCCTCAATACAGTCGCGACAGAAATCCCGAACTAGGAGTATCGTGGGCGCCGCCCAAACGCGCACGCGCGCCGCCGGCGATAGGCGATGGGGATCGTTGGGCATTTAGTTTAAAAAGCGTCCTTGTTGAGCGTTGTGAGGAATTCCTTATTATTGCGCGTCTTCATCAACCGGGATATCACCGGTTCGATCGCTTCGGCGCCGCCGCCCATCATATCCATCATGCGGCGGAGCGTCCAAACGCGGGACAGCGTTTCTTCGTCGATCAAAAGCTCTTCGCGGCGGGTGCTGGAGCGTTCGGCGTCAATCGCCGGGAAGATGCGCCGCTCGGTCAGCTTGCGGTTCAGGTGCACTTCGCTGTTGCCGGTGCCCTTGAACTCTTCGTAGATCAGGTCGTCCATGCGACTGCCCGTGTCGATCAGGCAGGTGCCAATGATGGTCAGGCTCCCGCCCTCCTCCAGGTTGCGCGCCGCTCCAAAAAAATGTTTGGGGGGATATAGCGCGGCAGGATCGAAACCGCCGGTGAGCGTGCGACCGCTCGGCGGCACGACCAGGTTGTACGCGCGGGCAAGCCGCGTGATCGAGTCCAGCATGACGACCACGTCCTTGCCCCCTTCGACCAGCCGCTTGGCGCGCTGCAGCGCCATCTCCGCCACCCGCGTCTGATTCTCCACGACGTCGTCGAAGGTGGAGGCGAACACCTCGGCTTCAACCGAGCGGTCCATGTCCGTCACCTCTTCCGGTCGCTCGCCGATCAGCACGACCATCAGGTGCGAGTCGGGGTAGTTTTCGCTAATCCCGTTGGCGATCTGCTTTAGGATCGTCGTTTTACCGGCTTTCGGGGGCGAGACGATCAGCCCGCGCTGGCCGCGTCCAACCGGCGCCAGCATGTCGAGCAAGCGGGTTGAGAGGATATTCGGCTTGGTTTCGAGCTTGTATTGCTGGTTGGGAAAGATAGGAGTAAGTTTTTCAAAATCGGGGCGGGCTTTGGCGGTTTCGGGGTCAAGACCGTTGACGGCTTCAACACGGAGGAGACCGAAATACTTTTCCGTTTCCTTGGGCGGGCGGACCTGCCCGATGACCATGTCCCCCGTGCGCAGTCCAAAACGGCGGATCTGCGATTGGGACACGTACACGTCTTCAGGTCCGGGCAGCAGGTGGTCAGACCGCAAAAAGCCGATCCCATCTTCGACGATTTGCAGGACGCCGCCGCCAAAGATCAAGCCTTCCCGCTCGGCTTTGGCTCGCAGCAAGCGAAAGATCAGGTCCGTTTTCTTCAGGCGGGTGTAACCGCTGACGGACTGCTCTTTGGCAAGGTCGCGCAAATCCGTCAAAGTTTTGTTTTCCAGTCCGGAATAATCGAGTGTTTCTGCCACGGCAAACTCCATGTGATTGCCAATTGGGCGGCCCGTTCTGTTGACTGTACGCGCCTGGTACAAATTCCGCGCGCCGACACGAGCGCCCTTATCAAGGGCGTTGAACCCGCTGGATCAGTATCTCGATGAATCTAGGGTTATCTGAAACATCCTGTACAAAAAAGGAGAATCGAGTTAATGAGTGGGGTAAGTTGTCGAGAGGTCACGCCATTGGAGACAACCGTACTTTACGCTATAAATTATAGCATCAATTCCATGCCGCGTCAAATACCTGTCCAGCCGTTTTTGCCATCGCGGGCAACGAGTGTATAATCGAAACCGTTAGCGCCATTCCCGGATTTCCCTCATGCGACACTCGATTCGTTGGCTCATTCTGGCAGCCCTGACCCTGGTTGCCGCGCGCCCTCTTTGGTCCACCGCCGACTTTTGGTCCTCTTACGACGGACTGCTCCATCTCTACCGTGCCTTTGCGCTGGACCAGACCCTCCGGCAGGGCATTGTCTACCCGCGCTGGGTGCTGGACCTGGCATACGGATACGGCTACCCGATCTTTAATTTCTACCCCCCACTCGCGGCATACCTCTCAGAGACCCTTCACCTGCTGGGGCTGGGTTTCCCTGAAGCGATCAAAGCGACATTTATCGCCATTATCGCCGTCGCGCTCGTGGGCGCCTACCGGATGGGCCTGGAATTCTTTCGCGATGCGCCTGCTCCCGAGCTTGCCGGACTTGTCACTGCCACTGCTTATGTCTTCTTCCCCTATTTTTTCGTTGACATTTATGTTCGCGGAGCGGTTGCCGAAGCCCTCGCCGCCGCTCTGCTTCCCTGGGTGGTTCTATCCCTCCACCGCAACCTGGTGCGGCAGACGGCGGGCTCGCTCGTCCTGGCTGCTCTGTTCCTGGCCCTCCTCGTTTTCTCGCACAGTTTGACCGCCGTCATCACGGCGCCATTCCTTGCCGCCCAGGTGCTTTTCGAGACCTTTCGCCTACCGCCTTCGCGTCGAATACACGCCATCGCGGGCGCTCTGGCGGCTGGGCTCACTGGCTTGGGACTCGTCGCATTCTACTGGGTACCTTTTGTGCTGGAACTGCCCCTCGTGCGCATGGGACGCGGCATCGACGTGATTGCGGAGGTATTTCAGACTAATTTCCTACCGCCATCTGCTCTGGTCCAGTCCTCCTGGTTTTTTTCCTATGGTGCGGTCCCCGTGGCATTAGGACTGGTTCCCTCGTTGCTCGCGGCAGGCGCTCTGGTCTTGACAACCCTCACCCGCTGGGAAAGGAGCGCGCGGGGCTTGGTCCTATTCTTTGGTGCGGTAGCAGTCGCAGCGGCATTCGCGATGACAGAGCCGGCACGCGCTTTGTGGCTGGCATTCCCTGCCTCGACGTTGATCCAATCCGTCTGGCGTGTCTCCGTCCTGATCGACCTGGGACTTGCCATTGTCATCGGCTCGATTCCAAGCCTCGTCTCCGAACTGTTTGCCCGCTCTAGTCACGCGGCATTCAAGACCGTAAAGGTCTCCTTTGCGTCATGGCTGCCCTTGGCTCTTTCAGCACTCGCCGGACTTGCCCTGGTGGTCGCTGCGATAGCCAGCTTGTCGCTCGAAGCATTGCCCTTGCCCACCGGCGAATTCACTCCGGGACGACTGGCGCGTTTCGAAGTGTTTTCGGCGAACCTCGGCACGACTATCTGGGGCGAGTATCTTCCGAACACGGTCACCGCTCCCGACCTGGTCGAATATCGCGCCGCAGACCAAGGCGCCGCGGGCGCCTCTCCACAGATAGAATTGAGACGGCGGAGCGGGACTCTATGGGGCCTGCAGGTTTCATCTCCCTTACGCGTTTCCATTTCTTTCCGCACTCTATATTTCCCGGATTGGCGAGCCAGTGTGGATGGCAAGCCGGTCCCCGTTTTCAGCAGCACACCCATGGGATTGCTGACGGTGGACGTCCCGGCAGGAGAGCATCAGGTAGTCTTGTCGCAGGAGGAAACGTTCCCACGTCGAACGGGGGCTCTGGTCTCTGTGCTTGCTACTCTGATCATTATAACGCTGCTGGCGGTCTCTTTTTACCGGCGAGAATTGGACGCGTGGATGCCCCTCGTCGTCATCGCGTCTGTGTGTCTCGTCATGGTGCCACCCAACGCGGTCGCGTTAATGGCATCTTCCGCGCCCGTCCAGCCCATACAAAGGAGCATCACGCCAGGACTGGACCTGATAGCCCTCCGGTTGGACGACGCCCGGTTGGACCGGGACCGGTGGGACATACCTGATGGGCAGCCCTTTCTCCACCTGAACGCCTACTGGCATGTCAAAGGAACAGGGCTGGAGGACATGCCCATCGCCTGGCGTTTGGTGGATGCTGAGGGACACACCGGGGCACAGCGAACGCAAATGCCGCGCTATGGTACTGCCCCTCAGCACACTTGGGTGCTGAACGAGATTGTGGAGGACGGTTACGATCTGCCTTTGCCTGCTGGCATGGCGTCGGGAGAGTATGTGCTGCAAGTATCGTATGGAACCGGAGAAAAGTATATGCCCGTTGCGACGGTGGAACTGGAAAAGGGCGGCGCGTACGTGAGGTCCAACGCGCCGGTCCCGTCTCCCATCTCCGCGCGGCTGGGCGATCAAGTCCGCCTGCTCGGATATTCCGCGGCACCCTCAGCCCAGGCAGGCGAAAGATTCGGGGTGACTCTATACTGGCAAGCCCAACAGGATATTTTAGAGGATTATGCAGTCTCAACCCAGCTGCTGGACTCTGAAGGGCGACTGGTCGCCCAGCACGACAGCCCGCCCGGCGAGGGTCTCAGCCCGACCAGTCTGTGGTTGCCAGGGGATACGGTAAAGGACAAGCAGTCTCTGGCTCTGCCGCGTGACCTGCGACCCGGCATGTATCAATTGATCGCGGTGATGTACCGCCCACGCGATATGCAGCGACTCGCGGTCATTACCTCAGATGGACCTGCGCCCGACAATGCCATCCGACTGGGGA
>JBLMXX010000083.1:0-9833 GCA_050257995.1 Acidobacteriota bacterium
GCGGCGGACCCATGGGGCAGTCCGATGCCGTCTCACTGGGGCTGGCACGCGCTTTGCTAGCCGCCGATGAGAATTTCAAAGGTGCATTGCGCAAAGCCGGTTTGCTTACACGCGACCCGCGGGAAAAAGAGCGCAAAAAAGCCGGTCTCAAGCGCGCGCGCAAGGCGAAGCAGTACACCAAGCGATAACCTGGACCGCCTCCATTGCGCGGTTGGGGTTGGGTTTGAAAATGCGAACGGGCGGGGCGCCCATGCAAATGGCATCCCCGCCCGTTTCTATCCTATTCAATCGATACGCAGGGGACCACGCCGCACTGCCTGTCGCGCGGCTTCCGGATGCATCGGCGGGACATATTCTACCCACCAGGTCGCGCCTGCCTCTGCAAACGACTTGATCGACGCCCGCTCCTTCTCCAAATCCGCGCCGCGTTGTCCTCCACCTAGCGCAATATCGAATTTCGACGAGCTGGTCCGTTCGCGCTCGATATCTGCCTTCAGTATCCGCACATTTGACACCGTAAATTGGTGTGACCCGCTGCCCGGGTGTCTGTACAGGCAACTGCCATCCCAACGTGCCGCCCGCCGCGTTGGACCTTTGAGGGGCCACCCACCGCCTATCCATATCGGAATCCTCGGCGTTTGGATCGGTCGCGGCAAGAAGGTGACCTGGTCCACGTGATAGTACTCACCCGCATAACCAAAAGGTTGCCCGCTCCACAATCCCACAAGGATGTCGAGTGCCTCATCGAGCATCTTGGCGCGCTGTTGGGTGCTCCTCGCCTCCTCAAATGCCAGAAAGCTTGGGTCTTTGATAAAAACAGAAGTGTCGCCCAACCCCACACCGAGAATCAGACGTCCGTTAGATAGGTGGTCCAGTGTGACCGTCTCGCGCGCCACTTTCCATGGTCGGCGGCGAGCCAGTGCCGTCACCATGGTGCCGAGGCGGATGTGATTTGTGTTCAATGCCATCGCCGCGAGCGCGATCCACGGATCGCAGGTTGGGACGTCCTGATGACCCTGCCAAATCAAATAGTCTTCCAGAAAGACCCCATCCCAACCCGAATCTTCCGCGAGCCGTGCCAACTCTCCCAGCGTCTGAGCGTCTCCGAAGGGACCCCCATTTGCAAAGTTGAGCCCGTAATGCATGCCTGCCTCTAGGCGCCACCGAATACAAATAGGATGCCGACAACGACGAGAATGGTAAGAATAATTGCGCCCAATAGCGGCTTGTCGTGCAAGATCAATTCCTCGGGACTGCCTCCCTCGTGTTTGACGTGGACGAGATACAAGAGGCGGAAGACGATGTAAATCGCAAAAGGAATCGTGAGCATCATTTCATGGTTCTTCGGCAGGTTGGGCGCAGAAAAAGTGTACAGCGAGTACGCCATTACGAACGAGGCGGTTGTCACTGCGATCATCTCATCCAGAACTTCGGTGTTATACTCCTTTAGAATCTGGCGATGCTGGGTCGCATTACCCTCCAAAAGAACCAGTTCGTGGCGGCGTTTGCTAAAGCCGATAAAGAGCGACAGCAACATGGTGCAGACGTAGAGCCAAGCCGATGCCGGCACGTTAATGGCAAAGGCGCCGGCGACGACGCGTAACACGTAACCGGAAGCCAGGGTGAATACGTCGATGATGACGATGTTCTTTAGAACGAAAGAGTACAGGAGCATCATCACCAGGTAGCCAATGGCGACGAGCCCGAATCGCAGGTCGATCAGGAATGAAAGTGGGACCGCAATCATGATAAAGACAACGACGGCGCCAATCGCCTCGCGACGCTTGAGCGCGCCTGAGGCGAGGGGACGGAAACGCTTGGTGGGGTGATTGCGGTCATTCTCGATATCCACCAGATCGTTCACCAGGTAGATTACGCTGGAAAGAAAACAGAACAAAACGACCGCCGCGGTCGTAATCGCAAAGAACCGATACATTTCTACCGAAAAAGGCTGCCAATACTGGCGAAGAGTGAAGACGAATGGGAGATAAATCAATAGATTCTTGGTCCATTGGCGTGGACGCATTGTTTTTAGCAGATTGAGCAGCACGACATCCTCCTCGCAAACAGGTCGCGACGATGGAAAAGCCATTCGACCGAGACGTTGCTCGTCCCAGTTTGCGAAAAACAGAACTATATTACGCGGAACTCTCATAATGTCAACATCGCGCTCGAAATTTCGACGCGGGGTTGGAATCCAGGATTCCAGTACCCAAATACTTGACTTTTTCGCGTGTTCCGCTTATCTTTTGAGAGTGGCGAAAAAGCGGTTGGATGCATTGTTGCTTGAGCGAGAGCTGGCCGAGACGCGCGCGCGGGCCCAAGCCCTGGTCCTAGCCGGCGACGTGCAGGTCAATGGTCAGGTCGTCAGCAAGGTGGGCACACCGGTGCCTGAGGATGCCGAGATAATCATTCGCGCCCCTCTCAAGTACGTGAGCCGCGGCGGCTTGAAACTGGAAGGGGCTCTCGAGGCATTCCAAATAGACCCGAGAGACCTCGTTTGCGCGGACGTGGGCGCCTCTACCGGGGGGTTTACCGACTGTCTGCTCCAGCGCGGTGCGGCGCGGGTCTATGCCATCGACGTGGGCTATGGACAACTCGCGTGGAAATTGCGCCATGACCCGCGGGTCGTGATTATGGACCGGGTCAATATTCGCCACCTCGAATCGCTCCCGGAACCGGTTGAGCTTGCTACCATCGACGCGTCTTTCATTTCGCTAACACTAATTCTTCCTGCGGTCAAGAGACTGTTGCATTCCCACGGTCGGGTCGTTGCACTCGTCAAGCCCCAGTTCGAGGCGGGGCGGGATCGGGTGGGTAAGGGCGGAGTTGTAAGGGACCCACAGGTGCACCGCGAGGTGATCGCCAAAATCGCCCGCCACGCGATGAGAGAGGGTTGGCGCGTGGTGGGGATCGCCAAGTCCCGGCTCACCGGGGCGGACGGGAATGTTGAATTCTTCGTGAATCTGACGCTGGATCCCGCGTCCGAAGATATCGAGTTGGCTCCGGCGATCGAGCGGGTGATGCAAGGGTAAAAGTGCAGATATTAAAACCGATGGTCGAACCGCTTTCGCTCAAGCTTCAGCACGTTCCCCGGCATATCGGAATCATGATGGATGGCAACGGACGCTGGGCGAAACAGCGCCACCTGCCACGGTTGGCGGGGCATCGCTTCGGAACGCAGAACGTGCGCCGAGTGCTTGATGCATGCCGCCGCTTTGATATTCGTGTTGTCACCCTGTATGTCTTTTCTACTGAGAATTGGGGCCGTCCAAAGGACGAGATCGACGGTTTTTTTGAACTGCTGGCAGAGGTCATTGATCGCGAGACTGAGAATTTCCGAACGCAAGGCGTGCGGCTGATTCACAGCGGGTCACTGGAGGGGGTGCCGGATGTCCTCGCGGCGAAGGTCACACGTGCCGTCCAAGTGACTTGCAGAAATCGTGAATATACACTGAACGTCGCCTTTAATTACGGCGGGAGGATGGAGATTCTGAACGGTGTCCGCAAGGTCCTGGAGGAACAAATTGCGCCAGAGACGCTATCTGAAGCCTTGTTCGACGGTTACCTCTTTACGGCGGGCTTGGGGGACATGGACCTGGTGATTCGGACAGGCGGAGACGAACGCCTTTCGAACTTTTTCCCGTGGCAGGCAGCGCGTGGCATCTTTTACACCACCCCAACTTTTTGGCCTGATTTCGACGAAACGGAATTGAGAAAAGCGTTGGTCGTGTACAATCGGTTCCTATCCTCGATGGACGAAGAGGAGCCAAAAATAGAATCAGGAGTCTGATCGAAGGGCCAGTGACGGCCTATTCAAAAGTAGGTTGACGCGGCGCGGCGTATAGTGGTAGAATGCGAGTTATCGTGTCACCGCAGAGGCGCGGAGTTCGGAGGGATCAAGTTATCTCACGGGCTCGTTGCCTCGGCGGTGAATGTCTTTCTAGAAGGGATGTTGATGTTTCACAGTATGGGGGGCGGGGGTTGGTGGAGCTTGATGCGGGCGGACGAACGAGCAAAGCCGCATGTTACGCAAGCATTGTTGCGACGCGTCGCTTTCTACGCGCGTCCCTATTCACTCCCCATTGCCCTTGCTCTGTTTGCCATCCTTTTGTCATCGCTGACGGAACTAGTCCCACCTTTGCTTTTCCGCGATATGATCGATCATGTATTACCGCAAAAGGACTTGAACCGTCTCAACCTCCTTGCACTGGGCATGGTTTTGATCCCCCTGGCAGGCGGCTTGATCGGCGTAGGACAGCGCTGGTTGACCGCGCGCGTCGGCGAAGGCATTATCGCAGATCTGCGCCGATCGCTGTATGCGCATATGCAAACGATGTCGCTGCGTTTTTTTACCAACACCAAAACGGGCGAGTTGATGTCCCGTCTCAACAACGACGTGGTTGGGGCGCAACGTGCCGTGACCAGCACGCTCCTCTCGATTATCACGAGCGCCTTTCAATTGGTGACGACACTTGCGATTATGTTGTCGCTCGACTGGCGGTTGACTCTCTTGAGCCTCATCGTGGTGCCTTTGTTCGTCCTCCCCTCGCGGCGGATTGGGAGGATATTGCGGGATATCACGCGGCAGCAGCTTGACCTCAACGCCGAAATGAACGCGCTGATGAGCGAGACGCTGAACGTCAGCGGCGCGCTGTTGGTTAAACTGTTCGGACGCCAACCGGATGAGGTCGCCCGGTTTGGCGAGCGCGCCAACCGGGTGCGCGATATCGGGGTGCGGCAGGCAATGATTGGGCGATGGTTCTTTATGGGACTGGCCCTGGTCGGCGCGGCGGGCACGGCACTGGTCTGGTGGGTTGGCGGCTCTCTCGTGTTAGCGGGACAATTCACGATCGGGACGATCGTTGCATTTGCCGCGTATCTAGCCCAATTGTATGGACCCATTTCCTCGCTCGCCAATGCCCGCGTGGACTTGGCGACGTCGATGGTTTCGTTTGAGCGCGTGTTCGAGATGCTCGACCTGCCGGTTGAGATTCAGACCCGCCCCGGGGCTGTCCAGTTGTCGCGGGTCCGGGGGGATATTCGCTTTGATAACGTCTCTTTCTCTTATGTCGAAGAGGCCCCCGATGACCCGGAATCCAAAATCGGGGAATCGAATTCGGCGATCGAGTCAAACCCCGCTGCTATTCCGGCTCTCGCGGCGGCCATTGGAGCGGAATCCCGCAGGGGAAATGGGGATACGCCCCTCGGGCGCGATAAATTCCAAACCCCTCCATCGGTCCCTATACGGCGTTGGGCTCTGCGAAACGTCAGTATAGACATTCGGGCGGGACAGCTTGTCGCGCTGGTCGGTCCCAGCGGCGCGGGCAAGACGACGATTACGTACTTGATCCCACGTCTATACGATCCCACCGAAGGTTGCGTGGCGATTGACGGGCACGATCTCCGGGACGTCGCGCTCGAATCGTTGACGGCGCAGGTAGGCATGGTCACGCAGGAGACGTATTTGTTCCATGACACGGTGCGCGTCAACCTGTTGTATGCCAAGCCGGATGCGACAGCATCCGAAATCGACGATGCTTGTAGGGCTGCCAACATTTACGAGTTTATCTCCAATCTGCCCCAGGGCTATGAGACCATAGTTGGCGAGCGCGGCTACCGGCTTAGTGGAGGCGAAAAACAGCGCATCGCCATCGCCCGAGTGATTCTCAAAGACCCGCGGATCCTGGTCCTCGACGAGGCTACCTCCAGCCTGGACTCGGAATCAGAAGCGCTCATCCAGGCGGCGCTCAAACCTCTGATGCAGGGGCGCACGAGCGTGGTCATCGCACACCGTCTCTCGACGATCCTTGCTGCCGATGTCATACTCGTGATTGACGGAGGGCAAGTGGCGGAGCGCGGCACCCACGCCGAGCTGCTGGCGCGGGGTGGGTTGTACGCGCGGCTGTATCACACTCAATTTAGCAGGGGCGAATTTCTCGCCGGGTCGCGACCGGGCCGAGTCCGGGAGGGCATCGGATAATAACATTCGTTTTCGCCGGTTCTGTAACAGTTTGCATACCGAAGACGTTGGATTGAATGAGGAGAAAAGGATCAAATGTTCAACAATATCAACGACATCAAGAGCGCGCTGGCATCCCAGAGTTATGTCGCGACAGACGCGATCGCTACCGTAATCTTCCTGGCAGAAAAGCTGCAAAAGCCCGTTCTCGTGGAGGGTCCCGCAGGTGTCGGAAAGACGGAGCTGGGCAAGGCATGGGCCTGTATTGAACAACGAGAGCTTATCCGTTTGCAATGCTACGAAGGTCTGGACGAGACCAAGGCACTGTACGAATGGGAATACGCCAAGCAGATGCTCTACACCCAACTGCTCCGCGATAAATTGCACGATCTCTTGCGCGATTCCGAGACTCTCGGACAGGCGGCCGATAAGCTGGCGGAAGAAGAGGATGTCTTCTTTTCGAGCCGCTTCCTCCTGCCTCGCCCGCTTCTGAAGGCAATCGTAAATGATACGCCTTCGCTGCTCCTCATTGACGAAATTGACCGAGCCGATGCCGAATTTGAAGCGTTCCTGCTCGAAGTCCTGAGTGACTTTCAGGTCAGTGTCCCAGAGTTGGGCACACTCAAAGCCAAGCATATGCCGCTTGTGATTTTGACGAGCAATAACACACGCGAGCTTTCAGAGGCGCTCAAACGCCGTTGCCTTTACCTGTTCATCGATTACCCCGCGAGCGAAGCAGAACTGCGCATTGTCAAGATGAGAGTGCCGGACCTTGCGCCACAGATGGCACAGCAGGCCGTGGAACTGGTCCAGCGCTTGCGCAAACTTGATCTGAAAAAGCACCCCAGCGTCAGCGAGACGCTCGATTGGGCAAGAGCACTTTTGACGTTGAATGCCAAGAACCTTGACCAGAAGACTTTGGAGAATACGATGACGGTGCTTTTGAAGCACGAGCACGACGTCCAACGTGCCCAGCGTATTCTCGGCGAGTTTAATGTGAATGACGAGGACGAGGGAAACGATGAAGGACGCGGCGCGAGCTCGCTGCCGCGCAACCGGCTCCCGCCGACCCGAAAGTGAGCATTATCATTTTCCAATAATTCCCCGAGGGCAAACAATGATTGAGAGCCGTGCCGAGTGCCTGAATTGTAAGCGGTCCAGTGAGCAAGTACCTTTGATTCGCCTCCAATATACAGGAAATGAACATTGGATTTGCCCCCAGTGCCTTCCGCTCCTAATCCACAAGCCGGAACGACTTGCGGCGGTCGCCGGCGATTGGACGAAGGGTGGCGGCGCGGAAGATGATGATTGAACGCCCTGCCACATGCCCCATTGACCCATGATCGGATCTTGACTATAGTGGTCGCCAAGAGGTAGGTTGAATGGATGATAGGATTGTAGAATTCATCGCAGGCTTGCGCGCCGCCGGCGTGCGCGTGAGTTTGGCGGAGAGCGCGGATGCGTTTCGCGCGATCGAACATATGGGGGTGGCCGACCGGGACCTGTTCAAAGCGAGCCTCCAGGCGACACTGGTCAAAGACGCCGCCGACGTTCCCGAATTCGAAAAGCTCTTCCCGCTTTATTTCGGCAGCGGGGGCCCACCGATGCGAGATCCGAATGAAGAACTCTCCTCGGACGAGATGGATCAGCTCAAGGAAGCCTTGCGAGACCTACTGACCGATGACGCCAAGCTTCAGCAGTTGATGCGTTACATGTTGGAAGGCGATAATCCCACCCGGGAAGAGATGGACCAGTTGGGGAACCGCGCCGGAGTGCCCCTGGCGCGGAATCCATCCCAACAGCAGTGGCTGACGCGGAGGATGCTGCGCCAGCTCGGGATGGACCAAGAGTTTCAGTCCCTGATGCGGCAGCTCATCCAGAAACTCGAAGAGATGGGCATGAGCCGTGAGACGATGCGGCGCATCGGGCAGATTGCGGCGGAGAACATGCGGCGCCTGGAGGAACAGTTCAACCAGTATGTGGGCGCCAAGATCGCTCAGAACGCCGCCCAGGAGCCGCGCGAGCGCCAGCCCCTGCGCGGTCCCGACTTGATGAATCGTCCCTTTAGTTCCCTCGGCGAGCGGGAGATTTCCGAACTGCGGAATCAGATCCGACGCCTGGCTGCGCGCTTGCGCTCGCGAGCGGCGTTGCGGCAGCGCCGCGGCAAGCGCGGGGTCCTCGACACAAAACGGACCATCCGCTCCAACTTGCGGCATGGGAGTGTACCGATCGAATTGAAACACAAGCGTCGTCGCCTAAAGCCGAAATTGGTCATGATCTGCGACGTTTCAACCTCGGTGCGCCCGGTGGTCGAGTTCATGCTGCGCCTGGTCTATGAATTACAAGACCAAATTCACAGCGCGCGCAGTTTCGTCTTTATAGATGATATCGTGGACGTGAGTGCAGAGTTTACCCAACGCCGCCCGGAGAACGCGGTGCAGCGCGTGCTGGATGATAATCCGCCGGGCTACTATAATACCAACCTGGGATTCTCGCTCGCCCACTTTTGTAAAGATTTCCTTGATACTATTGACCATCGCACCACCGTCATCGTTCTCGGCGATGGGCGTAACAACTTTCTCAATCCGCGCCTGGACGCGCTCCAGTCGATCAAAAAGCGGGCGAGACGGTTGGTCTGGTTTAACCCGGAGAGCCCGCGACTATGGGGCACGGGTGACAGCGATATGTTGCAGTACGAGTCCTTCTGCGATAATTGCCAGGAAGTGGGTAATCTCGCGCAACTGGCGGAAGCGGTAGATCGCCTGTTTGAAGGACGTTGAGGATAAAAAGATGCAATGGAGAGGGGTAGAGGAAGAATCTACCCCTTTTTTCTTATGGCGGGCAAACCGTCAGATCCTTCTGAAAAAGTTGTCCATTGGGCTGCTTAAACTCCGCCGAATGGTTGTCTTGATCCAGTAAGGAGACCCGGGCGACAAAGCTTTCACACGGCCCGCCCAATGGCAATTTCCAGTATCCGAGTGCGCGTGCCTGGATTGCACCTGCCGGCGCCGATGTGCTTGTGACCGTCGTTTCACCAAAGGACCGGACAAGGTTATCGGCTTTGTAGAGGTAAACCACCCAACGGAAAGTCTGAACGTTACTCGTATTGTTCGCAAACCCAGCAAAGAATGCCAACTCGACGCCCCGGGTTGGCGGGTCTGGAATTGTGTTCAGGTAAACCACATACAAACCCGGAGGTATGACGGGTGTTGGAGGCGCCGGAGTGCTGGTCGGCAAAGACGACTCCAATGCCACCGCGATGGTGGGAGAGAGTGCCGGTGCGATCGTGGAGCGAGCGGCGAGCGGCTCGGTCGGAGTGATTCTGGCGGATGGCGCCTGGATGGGAGTAGGGAGAACCGGCGGGGGCGTTGGGGAGCATGCTGCAAGGGCGAGGAGCAGTACGAACAGGATAGCGACGGATGCAATTACGGATTTCACCTTTTTTCTCCTGGCGGTGGTTGTTGCGAGTAGTGTAAGGCGAATCGAGCATCGCGTCAATAGGAACGAAAGGGGGAGGGGTCTGCTTCTGGCAGTTCCCTCCCCCGGGTTATTTTATTTGGTTAAGGTGTTCGTGTCGTCAAGGGCAAGTCGTAAAACCCTTTTCGAACACTTTTCCACTGGGTGCCATGAAAGGCACTTCGTTGTTATTATCGTCCTGCCAGACGACGCGGGCGAAATACCAGTCGCATGGCGTCCCGGCAGGGAGATTCCAGTCCCCGGGTGAGAGCAAAGTGCTGGCACCGGTGGGGAACGACGAGGTCATCCAGGTCGTGTCGCTGTAGGACTTGTCCGGAGTGTCCGCACGGTAGATCAGGACACGCCATTTGAATGTCGACGCGCTGTTTGCCGTGTTCTGAAATGAAGGGGTAAA
>JBLMXX010000084.1:0-7630 GCA_050257995.1 Acidobacteriota bacterium
GTACTTGCGCGTGGTCAGGCAATGCTGCATGGCCTTGTGCTGCAATTCGGCATCGTTCGTCTCCTGTGCCGCGTAGAAAACGATGCCGGCATTCATCATGATATCGATAAAGAGACTCTCGTCCGCGACAAAAGAACGCAGGTATTGTCCCTTTTCCTTGAATCGCAAGCTCAGCGTGCGCCCCGCTTGTATGACCGTCTCGTTGACCTCCGGATCGCCGGTCAGGTCGTACCACCGCTTCCAAGTGGACCAGAAGAGGAAACCCAAATCGTGCACTTCACGGTCCATCTTGCGATGTTCGATCAGGCGGGAATAGTGTTCGGCTTTTTCGCGCCAGTACCGGTCGCCGGTGTGCTGGTACATCAACCAGAGTTGACCGCCCAGAAACCCTTCGCACCAATTCGTCCACGCCGCCCCGGTATGCTTCCATTTCCCATTCACGGTATACATGGGAAAGTAATCGGGATAGGTGTCGACAAGGTGGCGTAATTGCTTTCCGGCAAATTCAAACGCGTGGTCAATCCTCGCCAGGAGACTGGACATCCTACGACTCCTTATTGCTGATTCGCAGGGCTTTGCTTTCCGCGCGGATGGCTAACTCGACGGCTTTAAACGCATGCTCTTGTGTCATCGCATTCTCGGTCCGGTTCAAACAGTCCAGGATCAACTGCCCAAAGTACGGAAACCCCACCGTCCCGCGCGCCGCGAAATGATGCTCTCCTCGGTGGTCAACCCAATAGACCTGATCTCCTTCAGCCTCGCGCGCCACGTCCAGGTACTTGCGCAGCTCGATATATCCGTCGGTGCCGAGGATAAAAGTGCGCCCATCGCCCCAAGAGCCTAATCCATCTGGCGTAAACCAGTCTACCCGAAAATACTGCGTCGCTCCATTGTCTGCCACGAGAGTCGCGTCTCCAAAATCCTCCAATTCGGGATATTCGGGATGGGAATAATTCGCCACTTTGCTGTGCAAGACCCTGGCATCCTTTGCTCCCGCAAAAAAGAGCAATTGCTCGATCTGGTGACTCCCGATATCGCACAAAATCCCGCCGTACGCTTCCTTGCGGAAAAACCACGGCGGTCGCGTTTTCGCATTCATCCGGTGCGGACCCAGACCGATCACCTGCAGCACGCGACCAATTGATCCGCCTTTCACCAATTCACCGGCGTAGACGGCACTCTCGACGTGCAGTCGCTCGGAATAGTAAACCGCATACTTGCGACCGGTTGCTTTGGTTTTCGCCCGCGCCTGTTCAAGTTGTTCGAGTGTCGTCAAAGGCGGTTTGTCCGAGAAATAGTCCTTGCCGTGGTCCATCACGCGCAGGCCGAGTGCACAGTGCTGGGAAGGAATCCCGGCGCTGGCGATGAGCTGTATCCTCGGGTCGTCCAACAGGGCCTGCTCGCACGCCGCGACCGGGACATCCGGATAACTCTTGCCGAACGCAGTGATCTTGGCAGGGTCCGGATCATAGACTCCCACCAGGTCGCCGCCCGCCTCGACCAGTCCATTGCACATACCATAAATGTGACCGTGGTCGAGACCGATGGCCGCAAAACGAAAATCCCCCTCGGCGCAGACGTGACTGGTTTTGCCTCGGGGTGCGTAATTCATCCCATCTGCTTTTTGAAAGCCCTCTGTCATGTTTCCTTCTGCTCGCTTGACGATCCCACGACAATCTCCTCGTTTGAAAACCCTGAAACGCTTTTGGCTTTTTCGTGGAAATGCGGCGCAGACCGGAGGATCCCCTCACGAGTGTAATACCGGCTGTCCCGTGATAGAGGCAGCGCGATTCGCTCGCCGGTAAATCCGGACGCATAGATCGCACTTGCCAATTCGATCGTATTGCGCCCTGCCCGGCCATCGACGACGAGTCCTTCCGTGCCCTCGATTGCCGCGAGCATGTTGGCAATCTGCCCTTCGTGCCCCTCAGACTCCAAAGCAGGCATATTATCGTACACGCACTGGATCTCGGCGGCGAATGTGGGATCCTCTTCCGGGAATCCATTCTCTCTCTGTTTGGATGCCTTGACGTGCCATGGCACCGCCAACATCGCGCGTTCACCCTGGATGACGAGTTGTTGAGGTTCGCCATGGTGAAGCAGCGAAGCCGTAATCTGCCCGATGGCGCCATCCGGGTATAACAGGACAGCCGTCGAAAAATCCTCCACCTCGGAATTCTCGTGCGCCACATTGGCAACCACCGCCTGTAGAGACGACGGCATCCCGATCATCCAATGAAACAGGTCGATTTGATGGACGGCATGGTTCAGTGTACATCCGCCGCCTTCTTTTTCCCAGGTTCCCCGCCACCACAAATCATAATAGTTGACCCCCCGCCACCAAAAGGAATCCACCTGCGCGTGCACGATCCGGCCCGCGATCCCGGAATCGACCAGTTTTTTCAGCCGCATCATCGGTGTCTTGAAACGGTTCTGCGCCACGATAGAGAGCAAACGCCGGTTCGCCTCCGCCGCATCCAACATCTGATCGCATTCCTGCAGGGAGGTTGCCATCGGCTTTTCGGCAAGTACGTGCATGCCCGCGTTGAGCAGGTCGACGGCGACCTCCGCGTGGGCAAAAGGGGGCAGACAAACAGAAGCGAGGTCAATGCACGCATTATCGAGCAAGGAGCGATGGTCCGGATAAACCTTTGCGTTCAAGTTGTATTTCGCTGCTTTTTGCGCGGCCTTGTCGGGATAAAGGTCCACCAAGCCCACGATTTCACAGCGGTCCTGAAACTTTAAGTACGCTTGGATGTGTGTATCGGCAATTGCGCCTGCACCTACAATGGCGACCCGGATCATGATCTAAATCCTCTCATCCATTAATCAAACCACTCGTCCGCGGGATCAAAGGCAGGGACGGGCACGATCGCGACACGCAATTTGCCAACGGCCCGGTGGCGGCAGCCGGGCTTGACCAAAACGGCAGTCATCGGCTTGACCGGCACTCGTTCGTCGTCCAATTCAAGGTAACCCTGGCCTTCCAGGATCAGATAAATTTCGGTCAATCTCTTATGATGGTGGACGCGCGCATCCGCCTGGACGTCCAGCAGGTGGAGCGTTGCCACCGAATTTTCTTCCGAAACAAATGCCCTGCGTGTAAAACCGCACGGACAGCGTTGGCTGTCCATCTCGTCCATTTGCGCGACCATAAAGTTTGACATGTCAGTCCATCGCCAGAACGCCCTTGGATTTAAAAACGTCCCGTATGCGACCCGTGTATTCATTGAATTTTTCAGGAACCTTGTCCAGCCGGCGCGGGCGAGGCAGGTCAATATCGATTACGTCTACAATCCGGCCCGGACGGGGGCTCATCACGATCACGCGATCAGCCAGCAGCACCGCCTCCGGGATACTATGGGTGATGTGCAGTGCAGTTTTTCGCCGGTCCATCCAGAGCTTTTGAATGTCCATCGAGATTTGCTCGCGGGTGAGCGCATCCAGCGCGCCGAACGGCTCGTCCAGCAGGAGCAGCGGGGGATCGTGTACCAGGGCACGGCAAATGGAAACGCGCTGGCGCATGCCGCCGGACAGCTCGTACGGTTTTTTCTTTTCAAACCCATCCAGGCCCGTCGCTTTGAGCAGGTCCATTGCCACGGAACGGTATTGGTTATGGTCCATGTGGCGGATATCGATCTGGAGCATCACATTCGAAAGCACATCGCGCCAGTCCAGCATGATCGAGTCTTGGAAGACGATGCCGACATCGGTCTGGGGCTTGTCCACCTTTTTCCCGCCGACCGTAATCGTGCCGGTCGTGTAGGGCTGGAGACCGGCAACCATTTTGAGGATCGTCGTCTTGCCGCAGCCGCTGGGACCTACAATGGCGACGAATTCACATTCCTTGATATCGAGGTCGATTTCCGAGCACGCCTCGACAGACCCGTTCCTCGTCTGGTAAATCTTACTGACGTTCTGCATTCGGATATAGGGTTGGTCCATGTTCACTCTCTGGCTCGGGGGTGGTCTTCCCCCGGGCACGTGACTCGAGGGAAGACCCGCGTTGATTAGATCTTACTTTGCCACCGGGCTGTACGGCGGCTGCGACAAGTAGTCGTTCGTAAAGTAAACGTTCAGGTCCGGCAGGCCTTTCAGGTCCGCATATTTCGTTAACAGGTCCTGTGTGTCCTTCCAGTCATCCATCGCCATCCAGCCCACCGGCTTGCCTTCCGTCGCCTTGGTATGGATGATCGTCATCGAGCCGTTGATTTCCAGGAGCGCGATCTCTTTGTTGAATGCGGGTGCGTGTTTCAAAAAGATTTCTGCGGCTTCATCGCGATTGTCGAAGGTGTACTGCCAGCCGCGTTGGGACGCGCGCAAAAAGCGTTTCAAGATATCCTGGTTCTTGGCATCTTTGACCCAATCGTTGTTGACGATGAACGCGCTGCTCAGGGTCGTGACGCCCGCCATGTCGTAAAGGCGCGTCCAACCCATCTTGACGCCCGACTGCAACTGCATGCGGGGACCCTGGTCCATGAAATAGCCGAGGAGGGCATCCGCCTGCCCGTTGAGAACCGCCTGCTCTTTGGCAGCCGCAGTCGAGACGGTGATCATTTGCACATCTTCCACCTTCATGCCGAGCTTGCCCATAAAGGCGGTAAAGATCGCGAGACTGGCATCGCCCGCGGTGATCGCGATGCGGCTGCCCTTGATTTCCTCAATCTTGGTCGGGCGGGCCTTGTCGGCGCGATAGATGAACGCCATAGGGCTTTGCTGGAGCGTAACGCCAACGGCTTTGACGGGCATGCCCGCCACCACGCCGCGCATCATCGTCGCAGCGTCCACGTACGCAACGGGGTTGGTGTTATTGGCAACCAGTTGGGCAACGGTGGTCGAGCCACTACCTTCGAGGATCTCGACGTCAAGACCCTCGTCTTTGTAGAAACCCTTGTCAAGAGCCACAAAGAACGGAGCGTGTTCTCCGTAGAGCGTCCAGTTCAGGCGGAACTGGAATTTGGTCAACGCCTTGGGGGCTTCGGTCGCTTTGGGGGCGGCCGTGGGCGGAGCCGCGGTCGGCACGGGGGTGGGGGCAGGGGCGCACGCCGCGATGACAGCCAGCACGGCGATGACGGCGAGCAAAGCGAAAATGAGCCGAATGTTCTTCACTTCTTTTCTCCTCTTTGAGATGCAAGATTCTGGGCGGTCTTTATGCTATCCGGCGGAATGATGCTGGACAACACCTCCTTCCTGCAGATACTATGCGCTATAGAGTTCCTGTCTCTTCGCGCACACGATGCGTTACATGCCAGGGTATCAATAGCGATTCGATGAATTCCACAAGGTAAAAGAAAACCAGCCCGACAAAGGTCAGTGCGACGATGGTGGCGAACATCAGCGCCGTCTGCATATTGGAATTGGTGACCAACAATAAATAACCCAGCCCCTTGTCCGCGCCGACGTACTCTCCGACCACCGCCCCGGCTACCGCCAGGGTGGCAGCCACCTTGAGCCCACTGAAGAGATAGGGTAAGCTGGTCGGCAGGCGGAACTGGGTAAAGACCTGCAAGCGGCTGGCACCCATCGAACGCGCCAAATCCGTCATTTCCGACGACATCGAGCGCAAGCCGACGGCCGTATCGATGACGATAGGGAAAAAGGAGATCAAAAACGCCACGTAGATCTTGGGTGTCATCCCCACGCCGAACCAGACCAGGAACAAGGGCGCGATGGCCACCTTGGGCACCACCTGGAAGAACAGCATCGTCGGCGTGACGAATTCGTCGAACCGGCGCGAAGAGGTCATCGCGATTGCCAGCGGAATGGCGATCACTACGGCCATCGCATAGCCCAACAGCATTTCGTACGTCGTCGTCCACCCATGAGTCAACAACTTGGGAAGATTGTCTACAAACGTCAGAAAAATTTCTGACGGGGCAGGCAATAGGTAAGCAGGGACCTTGGCCACCGCCACGCCGACCTGCCAGATCAGCAAAAACACCAGGACACCGGCAAGCGAGGTCAGTGACTTTATCAAAGTTTTGCCGGTCTCGCCGGTATTGAACGCTCCCGCTTTCTTCGCCGTTGTAGCAGTTTGCATAAGCATCATCCTTTCCTCAGAAGGGTGAGCACCCTTCCGCGACCCATCCGAGAACTTGTCAGCTTGCCTTTTCCCACTCTTGCGCCGCCCGCGTCATGGCGGCAATGTTCTCGAGTGAAGTATGCGGAGCCATCGCGCAGCCGGGCGTCAGCATATCCACGCCATTCTTGAGACAGTCGAGCGCAGACTGGTATACATCGTCCGGTGTGCCGTTGAGAAGCACCTTGACCGCAGGCACATAGCCGGTCAGCGCCGCCTTGCCATCCAGGTAGTGGTGCGCCGCCGTAATGTCGACGCCCTCGTCAAAGTTATACGCCGTCGTGCCCGTCCCGGCAATGTATTCGGTATGCCGCGTAGACTTGCCACAGATATGCAGGATCGTCGGAGCGGGAATTGCAGGACACAATTTGCGGTGATAGGGCGCGATAAAATCGCGATAGGTCTTGGGCGAAATCAGGTCGCCTGAACAACCCGCTTCGCCGACAATGACCGCGTCGGCGCCCGCTTCCACCTGGGCATTGGCATAACGGATCGCGAGAGGCGTGAGCTTTGCCATCGCTTTGTCAACCCACTCGGGATTCGTAATGATCCACGTGAGCAAGTTTTCAAACCCGAACAGCTTTTCGGCCATCGAAAAGGGACCGACGATAGAGGACACTATGGCCATTTCATTATCGTAGCGCTTGCGCAGTTTTGAAATCGCCTGTAGGACCACGGGTATGCGACCGCAATCGAATATATTTCCTGGAATCACCAGATCATCGGGGTGATTGCAGATGGAGCGCGTTTCTGTAGGGACCGTGTCTCTGGTGCGATAATCAACCGGCGCGCCGAGCGCTTCCACCTCAACCGCCATGTCGAACGGAAGTTTGATGCACTCGATATCCGTATACAAATGGATGGACTCTGCCAAGCCGGCAAGCATTTCCGTATTCGTGTGTGCCTCTGGCCAGTAAATCCCACATTTGTCCATCATTTGAACGGTGATGCCGGTCGCCACCGCCGCAACAGGGACACGGTCAACCTTCTCACGTACGAGGCTATTGAGAAACCGCTCTTTGGTGTTCAAGCTATATTCGTCCGCTATGAATTGTTCTGCAAATTGGAAATGGCTTGGCGATAAAACTCGCGCATACGGCGATTGTGCTCGACGACGACTCCTGTGACACCCGCGAGGTCATTTGCCGCCAACAAGTCCAGCATCAGGCGATGCTCTCTTTGTGCCTGCGGCAATTGTGGGAGAATGTGCCGCAAATACCAGCGTCTCAAGCGCGTCCAGGCGTCGAGCGCGCGGTTGACGAACTCGATGAGCAGTTTCATTCCGGTGAGATTGGCGACTGCGCGGTGGAACTCGATATTCATTTCCGACCAGCCCTCCAAGTCGTCGGACGCGAGCAACTCATCCATCTGATCAATGGTGACGCGCAGAGGGTCCAGGTCCCTCTGGCTGACCTTCCCTGCCAGCATTTCAAACGAGAGGATTTCAAGACGTTCAAGAAGCAAGGAGACTTCTTCGAGGTTTCCCGGGGAGATGTCGGAGACTATGGCGCCGGTGTGTGGGATAATGTCGACCAGCCCTTCGGAATGCAG
>JBLMXX010000085.1:0-6679 GCA_050257995.1 Acidobacteriota bacterium
TTCGAGACGGTCGACCAGATCTATATCATGACCGGCGGCGGACCAAACAATGCTACCAACATGCTTCTCTTTAACCTGTGGCAAACGCAATTCAGTTTCCTGGATGTAGGCAAGGCGACCGCGATGAGCGTCGTCCTGATCGCCACCCTCCTACTGTTCACTGTGACCAACTTTATCTATACGGAACGCCGCGCGACCTATGAATAGCCGCCGTCCTCTTCATTCCATTCTCAACGCGCTTGGCCTGTTCGTACTCGGCGTCATCGCGCTGGGTTGGGCGGTCCCGATCGTGTGGGCGATGGCGGTCTCGCTCCATCCCCCGGAGGAACCGCTCAGCGCTTCCAATCTCTGGTTTGGATCGCACCCGACCCTGGTCAATTACGCTCAGGCGTTTCAGATCGCGCCATTTGTGCAGTACTATGCCAACACCATCATCATCGTCTTTGGCATTTTGCTGGTCCAGCTGGTGACGACCAGCCTCGCGGGCTATGCGTTCGCGCGGTCTCAATTTCGCGGCCAGAACATTCTTTTCTTTTTGGTCCTGCTGCAGTTGATGGTGCCGTCGAGCGCATTGATCGTGCCGAATTATTCCACGATTCGCCAGCTCCATCTTTTCGATACGCTTCTTGCCGTCATGCTGCCCTTTTTCGGTTCGGCTTTCGGAACGTTCCTCATGCGGCAGACCTTCAAGACCGTCCCGCGCGACCTGGACGATGCGTCCAAAATGGACGGCGCGAACTGGCTGCAAACGCTCTGGCACGTGTACATCCCACCGGCGCGGCCCGCCATGATCGCCTTCGCGCTCTCCTCGATCAGTTTTCACTGGAACGACTTTCTCTGGCCGCTGGTGGTCACCAACAGCGCCAACAGTCGCCCGCTCACCGTCGGGCTGGCGGTCTTTACCCAGTTGGGCGAGATCGGGGCGCAGTGGCCGCTGGTCACCGCGGGCACGGTGATCGTGGTGGGTCCCCTCTTGCTGCTCTTCCTCATTTTCCAGCGTCAGTTCATCGAGAGTTTCCTTCATTCCGGGCTGAAGTAGGGACAATTGCTTGACAAAAGCAACTAATTGGTTGATAATGGCAATAGTCTTGGATTGTCCGGGAGGGAGGGGGATATGGCTCAGGCGGGTCTCACGCGGCGGGTGGCGGCGGTGCGCCGCTTTAACCGGTTCTACACCAAGCAGATCGGAGTCTTGACCGACCAGTATCTGGACAGCCCTTTTTCGCTCACGCCCGCGCGCGTGCTCTACGAGCTGGCCCATCACGAACAGACGACGGCGACGGTGCTGAGCAGCGAGTTGGGGTTGGATGCGGGCTATCTGAGCCGCATCCTGCGCGATTTCAAGAAACGCGGCCTGGTGGCGAAACAGCCCTCGGCGGTGGATGGGCGGCAAAGTCTCTTGAGGCTGACGGAGAAAGGGCAGGACGCCTTCGCGGTGATCAACTCGCGTTCGGCGATGGGCATCGCGGCAATGCTGAACCGGCTATCCTCGCAAGACCAAGACCGCCTCGTCGAGGCAATGACCACCATAGAGAGAATGCTAGGCGCGCAGCCGGAGGTACAGGTGCCATATATCCTGAGACCCCACCAGCCCGGCGATATGGGTTGGGTAGTTCACCGGCATGGTGTTCTCTATGCCGAAGAATACGGCTGGGACGAACAATTCGAAGCGCTCGTCGCCGAGATTGTCGCCAAGTTCATCCAGCACTATGACCCGCCGCGGGAACGCTGCTGGATCGCCGAGAAGGACGGCGAGAATGTCGGCTCGGTGTTCCTGGTGAAGAAATCCCAGACCGTCGCCAAATTGCGCCTCTTGCTCGTAGAGCCACAAGCGCGCGGGCTGGGCATTGGCACACGCCTGGTCGACGAATGTGTACGGTTCGCGCGACAGGCCGGGTATCGCAAGATCACCCTGTGGACGAACAGCATCCTGGTCGCGGCGCGACACATTTACGAGCAAGCCGGGTTTCAGCTCGTGGACTCGGACCCGCATCACAGCTTTGGGCACAACCTGGTCGGCGAGAACTGGGAACTCGCACTGTAATCGCTAATGAACAAATTCCTCCCAGTCGGAGCCGCCACCGTCAATGGCGTCCTGGTCGGTGCGACCATCGTCGCCACGCGATTCGTCATCGATCAGACCAATCCCGCGTCGCTGGCATTGCTCCGTTATTTCATCGGCTTTTGCTGTTTATTGCCTCTCGTGCTCTTGTCCACGCGCGCGCGATTCGAGCCGCGCGACCTCCTGCCGATCGCTCTGCTCGGCATCACCCAGTTTGGCGTGGTCGTCACGCTCCTCAATTATGCCTTGCAGTTCATTCCCTCCGCCCGCGCGGCGCTCCTCTTTGCGACCTTTCCATTGATGACGATGGTGCTCGCTTCTATCCTCGGGTCCGAACATCTCACGTTTGTCAAATCCACTGGCGTGATATTGACAGTCGTCGGCGTGGGTCT
Source organism: Acidobacteriota bacterium (assembly GCA_050257995.1). GTDB lineage: Bacteria > Chloroflexota > Anaerolineae > UBA4142 > UBA4142 > JBLMXX01. The sequence goes on from JBLMXX010000085.1 coordinate 2,455, forward strand.
AGCGCTGGGCGAAAAGACGCTCGAGCCGGGTAACTCGGCCAATGGATGGATGGGCGAGCTGGCGGTGCTGGCAAGCGCCTTTAGCGGCGCATTGTGCAGTGTCCTCTACCGGCCATACCTGAAAAAGTATCCGACTCTATCGGTCAGTGCGTTTGCGATGCTCGCTTCCATCCTTTTTCTGGCGGTGTTCGCCGCGCGCGAGGGGTTCTTCAATGCGGTCCCACACTTTACGGCGGGTGGCTGGTTGGCTGTATTTTTCGTCGGGATCAGCAGCGGGATCGGTTACTATCTCTGGCTCTGGGCATTGAACCATACGACCCCGACGCGGGTAACGGTGTTTCTGGCGCTCAGTCCCATCACCGCCGCGGTCCTGGGCATCCTGCTCCTCGCCGAAAGCATTTCGGCCATTTTCCTGTTAGGTCTTGTCTGCGTGGCGGTGGGACTGGTGCTCGCGCTCGGTCCATTCGAGCACGTCCCGGCATTCGAGTAGCCGGACGCGGGCGAGTGAGCGAGATCTGCAATAAAGGAAGAGCAGAGCCGTTTCCGACTCTGCTCTCTTTTTATTAGGTCTCTGGTATTTCTTGCTTTAACGCGTCACAGCGCTCAACGCATTTACCTGGCCGTGACCGTTGAACGAATTGTACCCGGTGCCGCCCTGGCATACTTGAGGCGCTCCGTTGTCCACGGCAGGGAAAGGCGCATAGATGGACAGGTCGGGCGGGCACGCCAGTGGGTCGGCCGTATTCGTGATCTTGGCTGCAACGGCGCCCGGGTTAGTGATTCCCCGGCTCGCGACCAGTGCGGCAACTCCTGCGACGTGTGGCGATGCCATCGAGGTGCCTTGCAGGTAGCAATAGGTCGCGGCACCATCGAAAACCTTTCGACTGCAGCCGTTAATCAATGCTGCGGGATAGGTCGAGAGCACGCGGCCATTCGGCGCAGCCGCCGTACGCTGTAAGACCGAATCGCCACCCGGAGCGATCACCTGGACGCTGCCCACTCCGTAACTCGAGTAGAACGATTTGAGTTTGAGATTCCCATCCGCGGTGACCCCGATCACGCCGGGGACCTCGACCGGGACGACCGCGCAGTCGTTGTGGATCGTCCGGAGCACCGGGTTGGTGTCATCCGGGCTGGTGGCGTCTTGCGTGGGGTGCGCCAGATCATCGGCCTGGTTTCCTTCTGCCGCGACGACAACCACACCCTTGGACATTGCAAAGCGGATGGCGCGCCGTTCCGCCTCCCAAATGGCTCGCTGCCCGGCGTCATTCCGGCAGTTGAACAGCCAGGGGTCGGCAAAGTAACTGTTGTTGGTCACGTTAAAGTTGTGGGTGCCGGCCCAATGGAACGCGCAGACGACGGCTTCGGGGAAGAAAAAGCCGGCTGCATTTCCCGCTTTGATTCCGGCGATCTTGACATTGGGCGCCACGCCGACGATGCCGATGCCGTTCTTGGCCGCGGCAATCGTGCCCGCCGTATGTGTGCCGTGCCCGTTGTCGTCATTCGCCGCTACCTTCCCAGGCACAGGAGCGCCGCTTACGCAGTTCACGCTATTGGCATCGGAGACGTTCGGCGCCAGATCAGGATGCGTATAGTCCAGCCCGGTATCAATGTCGCCGACGAGGACGGAGGAACTGCCGCCATTGACTGTGCGCGCTTCCGGCGCGTGGATCTGGATCATGTCCCACTGCAAGCCGGAGAGGTTATCATTCCCGGGTGCAGGGGTGCTCGGCGTAACGACGGCATCGGTCCCATTGGATGCACTCTCGTCCAGACGGGTCGCAAAGCGCGCGGTCGCCACAGCGCCCTGGACGGAAGCATCAAGTGCGGCCAAATTGCTGCCAAAGGACGCGTTGTCCGATTGGGCAATGGCAACTCCGATTTCGTTATAACTGTAAACTAGTGAGCCTCCGGCGCTGGCGAATGTGCTCGCCGCGTTTGCAGGCACGGCCTGGCTGTTGTAAAGGACGATGTACGTCTGCGTCGCAGCAGCGTGCACAGGTAATACTTGAGGGGTGAACAGAACCAGCATTGCCACGCCGACGACGATGGCAATTCCGATACGTACCAACGGTTTCATTCGTTTTCTCCTTCCAATTGTCGATGGGGTTTAACTCGTCGTGGAACCACCTTTGCCCAAAGGGGGACTTGACACCTCCTTTTCGCGCAGAATCAAGGGAAACAAAATGGTACAGACCAAAAGATGATCTGTATCATCGCAGAATAGCGGGATAGGGCACAAAAAGGACGCGGAAAGCAAACGGAGCCATGCCGACGAACGCGCCAGGGCTTGACAGGTTGTATCGTACTCGTTCTGCACTGAAATGCACACGCGGCATCACGTGTAACTCCTCCCGATTGCACCGGCAACGGAAATTAGGTGCAGCCGTCACGGGATGAAGGCAATCTGCTTTGTCGTCCGATCTGCGAATCAAAGTTAGCACAGGGAGTGGAGGATTGTCAAGGGGCCAAGTCCCGCAGGGCCGTTCAAGAATGACACAGTTGACCCAGAGAAGGTTCGCGATATAATGGAATTGATCCTTCGTTGCTCCACGATGGTGTTGACTCTGGTCTGGCTTCAAGGGAAGCAGATGCAGCTCGAATCCGGATGTGCATTGAACAGTATGCCGATTGGTCAGGCACCTTTCACAGGCGTGCATTAGGTTGCGCGCCTGTTTTTCTTTTCTCCAAAATCCGTACGCGCTCGCCCCGGGTCTGCCGGAAGGAGGGTTTACGTGGATGCTGTGATGTCTAAACCGTGGGTCCGTTTCTACGAGCCCGGTGTGCCGGAAAATGTGGACATCCCCGGTCACACCCTGCACGAGTCTCTAGCCATGGCTGCCCGGAGATTCCCGGATAGCACGGCCACAATTTTTTTCGACCGGAAGCTGACGTACCGGGAATTGGATGCGGCGTCCACACGGTTTGCCGCCGCCCTGCAGGGATTAGGTGTGAAGCGAGGCGACCGCGTCATGCTCTTTATGCCCAACACGCCGCAATTTGTCATTGCCTTTTACGGCATCCTCCGCGCGGGAGCCGTCGTCGTCCCGACCAACCCGCAGTACGTCCCACGTGAACTCGCCTACCAGGCGAGTGACAGCGGCGCGGAAACCGTCGTGGGTCTTTCCATGTACTGGAAGACGATTCAGGCGGCGCGCCGCCAGGCGCCGATCAAGAATGTCATCCTCACCAACATCAAAGAGTACTTTCCGCCTGTGCTCAAAATGCTTTTCACGTTGGCAAAGGAAAAGCAGGGCGGGCATCGCGCTGACATGCGCGGTGAGACGGGAGTCTACGAGTGGGGACGACTGCTCAAGGGCGACCGCGCATTTGAGCCGGTGGAGACCAAACCGGAGGAGGTTGCCGTCCTGGGCTATACTGGCGGCACCACCGGTATCCCCAAAGGCGCTATGCTCAGCCATCGCAACCTCGTGGCGCAAGCGGTTATCACACTCTCCTGGTTTCTGCAGAGCAAGCCGGGCAAAGATGTCCTTATGGGCGCCCTGCCGCTCTTTCACAGTTTCGGAATGACGTGCGTAATGAACATTGGCGTACACCTGGGCGCGGCCATGATCCTCATCCCGAACCCGCGCGAGCTGCCGGCGGTCATGGCCGGCGCTCACAAACACCGGCCTACTATTTTCTGCGGTGTGCCCACGATGTACGCGGCGATCAACAACTTTAAAGACCTGCCGAAATTCGACCTCACGTCCATTACGGCCTGCACCAGCGGTGCCGCTCCACTGCCGGAGGAGGTCCAGACCACGTTCGAGCGCATTACGGGGGGCAAGTTGGTGGAAGGCTATGGTCTCACCGAGACCTGCTCGCCCACTCACATCAATCCAATCAATGGAACGCGCAAGATCGGCACGATCGGACTGCCCTTGCCCAATACCCTCGCCAAGATCGTAGACCCCGCGACCGGCGCCGATTTGCCCGTCGGCGAGGTGGGGGAGATTGCCATCCAGAGCCCGCAGGTGATGCTTGGATACTGGCAAAAGCCGGAGGAGACGCGCCAGGTGATGCTGGACGGCTGCTGGTTTCTGACCGGCGATCTCGGAGTCATGGATGAGGATGGCTTTTTTAGGGTGGTGGATCGCAAAAAGGACATGTTCATCGTCGGCGGCTTTAACGTTTACCCGCGAGAAGTCGAAGAGGTATTGTACAAGCACCCCAAGGTCCTGGAAGCCGCCGTCGTGGGTATACCGGATATCAAGCGAGGTGA
>JBLMXX010000086.1:0-5458 GCA_050257995.1 Acidobacteriota bacterium
ATTCTACTATCGGCCACGTCGCGATGGCGCAGCGTGCCGACATTTTCGTGATTGCGCCTGCCACAGCACATACCATCGCCAAGATCGCCCACGGGCTCGCCGACGATGCCGTGAGCGCGACTGCGCTGGACACGCGTGCTCCTCTCGTGATCGCACCCGCCATGGAAACGGGCATGTGGGACAATCCGGTCACCCGTGAGAACATTGCCATTCTCATCTCCCGCGGAGCCAAAGTTGTCGAGCCGGGCGTTGGGCATCTCGCGTCCGGGGTAAGCGGAAAGGGGCGGCTTGCAGATCCTGACGATATTGTCGACATACTGCGTCAGGTTCTCGGGCGGAGCGGAGACCTAGCCAATCGCCATGTCGTCGTTACCGCGGGTGGCACCCAGGAGCCGATCGACCCGGTGCGCGTTGTCGCGAATCACTCGTCAGGCAAGATGGGGTTTGCTTTGGCAGAGGCAGCGCGGGACCGGGGCGCACGGGTGACGCTGATTGCCGGAACAACCCATCTGCGCGTGCCGCGCGGTCTGGACTATATCGACGCGCCACGCGCCTGTGACATGCGAGATGCCGTACTGCGTGTTCTGCCGGACGCGGACGTCCTGGTCATGGCGGCTGCCGTCGCCGATTTTCGCCCCGTGCAGGCGGCAGAACAAAAGATAAAGAAGGGCGAAGCAAATGCCCTTACGCTCGAATTGGTCCGCAATCCGGATATTTTGGTAGAGGTCGCCGAGTGGCGTCGATCTCGTGAAGCGGAAGCGAGCGCGGGGAAACGGCGCATGATCGTCGTCGGTTTTGCGGCAGAGACGAATGATCTGCTCACGAATGCCAGATCAAAACTCGAAGCGAAGAACCTTGATCTCGTCGTCGCCAATCCGGTGCCGCAGAGCTTTGCCAGGGACGCGGAGCAGGCGATACTGGTCGAGCGGGGCGGCGCGGCGACCGAGCTAGCACCGATGCCGAAAGAAGAACTCGCCGGCAAGATCCTCGATTTTGTTGCTGGTCGATTACAATGAAGGCGGGCTGGATTTATTGCCGCATCCACACCGGGGTGTAATCCGCGGCTCGCGTGCTGGTCAATTGCTTTACTTGTCCCGTGTCGAGATTATGCAGGTATAGATTGGCTACCCCGCCCATATCGGAAGAAAAAATAATTTTCGTCCCCTCTGGCGACCATGACGGCCATCCCCCATTATCCGCAATTCGGCGAGTGTTACCCTGTAGGTCCAGCACATAAACACTCGTCCTGGCCGTATTCGGATTGCCCTGCGTGAAAGCCAGCTGGCTCGAATCCGGCGACCAGGCCAAGTGATCTTTGGGCAGTCCATTTTTTAGCAGGATGTGCGGATTCGAACCGTCCGCATTCGCCAAGCAAATTTCCCTCCCGCAGATATATGCCAGCATTCCCCCATCCGGCGACACCGCGACATTGATAACGTCCTCATTGCTTGTAATCACTTGTCGCACGCCAGTCCCATCGTCGTTCATCGTATAGGGCTGCCAGCGACCGCTCCGGTTTGAGGAAAATGCGAGTCGCCGCCCATCGGGGAACCAGGAAGAGGAGGCATTTTTGGCATTCGGAGTCGCTGTAATCTCGATCAGATTTGTGCCATCCATATTCAGGAGATAGATGTTGTCCGTGCCCGGCTTTTCCCGGTTTGACGAGAATGCGAGGCGACGTCCATCCGGCGAGACCGCCGGGGCATAATCATAATAATTTCCCTTATGCGGCACGAGCGAGTGTTGTCCGCTTCCATCTGCATTCATAACAAAGATGCTGTTAAACCCGTTCCGTTCCGTGACAAACACAATGCGCCCCTGGACCGCTGCGACCGCCGGACTGGGGGAAGGGGTGATGCCAGGAGTAGGAGAGGGAGTATTTTCTGGACCCGAGATGACGGGAGTCAGGGTGGCGGGTGGACGCGGGGAAGGAGAATTAGGCGGGAGGGTCGCGATCCCGACGACGCGCGGATTGCTTTCAGGAGGGGGGAAGATGACAGGCAAATTATATAGGAATACAATTAGAAAGCAGACTCCCAATAACATTGAAACAAAAACGATAATCACTCCCATGGACAATCCCATCGGCAAAGGTCGTTGCTTGTTCATTCCGCATGTCTCATAAAAACGGCGCAGGCAATGCCCGCACCATTCAATCTTATTCCTGAATGAGGCGGAGGCGTGCTCCGCACGCCGCCTCCGGCGCGATCAAAAAACCGCTGGCGTCATCTTCTACCCGAATGCCGGTCGAGGTAATGTCATGCCGTGCCTGGTTCACGTTTTCCGCCGCCAGCGTCACCGCATACAATCCTTCGCCTCTCTGGGCGAGCTGGTCCGCCATGGCATTCGCGCCGCGCTCGGGATGTGCCAGCACGATAGAGCCCCAGGGCGCCGTCACCCGATAACCTGCCAGTTCGCCGGTCGTGTTTTGGACATAGCGCGGCTCTAGGTCGAGCAGTTCGCGAAAACCTTGCCGCGCCACCTCGATATTCTTGACTGCCACCACTGCCTGCCTCGCGCGCACATGGCTGCCCAGGCCTTGACGCGGCGGCTCGACGCGCAGGGGGCGTGGAGTGTCATCCTGTATAAGAAACGGCAAAATACCTGTGGGTGTTCCGCCAGAAATCGCCGTGTACCATGCTACACGCTGACCATCCGGACGCGTCCGCATGCCAGGCTTTGGCTCGGCGATATCAAGCCCGCGTTGGCGAATCTGGGTGACGTCCTGAGCGAGGTTGTTTGATGCAAGTACATAGGCACCATAACCCTCACGCACGTGCAGTCTCCTGACCGCATCGCCCCAAAAGGTTTGAGCGGCGAGAGCGGGGTCTTTGAACGCGAGCAGTTCAAAATAGGTCCCGTCGGCGAGGGGGATGAGAGCGTTTTGGCTGCCGAACGCGGGATGCTCACCACCCGCGCGGGCCTCAAATCCCAGCCGGCGAAATGCATCCGTCGCCACCGCAAGTTCGTTTACCAAGATTATAAAATGATCAAAGCCGACAATGGGCATAGTGAGCGCACTTTCTACCCTCCAGAGAGGGCAACGAGTTCCACCCGAACGACTAGGCTATTAGTCTATCATGATTCCAACTCAGGGTCAATCAGATTTGCCGCAATGGAAACGCGCGAAAATCAAAGCACCTGTCGCCACCCCGCAAACAAGGGTGACGGCAGGTACTGGCATCAATAGCAGCGCGGTGCAAAGTCAGATACGCTTATGGCGATACTGAACCCGTGAGTGTTTTATTGACCAGATTCCGCACCGAAGTCCAGTACTCGGTTGGGAGGTCGCCGTTAGCATTGGCATCGATCGGGATTTCCATGTCCATGGAAGGATAGACCCCATCCTCGATCTCTTTCCGCGTCAGAGCGTTTACCGCCGCATTGGCGCCGACCCACTGCACGCCGCCGTCCCCGTGCGCCGGGTCGACGACGTATTTCGATTGCCTGATCTTCGGCAGGCTGGGACTCGGGCTCTGGTCTCGCGACATGCTTCTACGGAGGCTCGCGGTCGTGCTGCCGATATTGTTGATCATCAAAGAGACCGGATCAAAATCATAAGTAATCGACCCGCCGATCAACTCTCCCGCCACGAAGCTAGACCCGCGGATCCAGAAGGTGCGGTCCTTGTAACTCTTGCCGACGGCTTCTAAAAGGGCATCAAAAATGACGGCCTTGCGGACATTGTGCTCGAGTGATTTGTCATAGGCACCCTCGGTAACGGGAACGGTCTTGATGAATTGGATCACCTGGCGCCCGTTGAGCCGCTGCAGCCCTTGAGTAAAATGCCCCCCATTATACTTTTTGCCGTCGAGGTAGAATGGGTGGACGTCGAATGCCATAGGCACGAATACTTCGACACCTCCAAAGACATTGTCGATCAGTGACTGCATCACCGAGTCTTTAAAGGTCACCTGAAAGTCGATGGAGAGCCCGGTTGCGTCTTCGAGAGTCTTGCGCATCAGCTTGAATCCGCCGACATTATAGGCCTGGTCGATTCGGACAGCCAGGGACTTTTTCCCACTCTGTTTACTGAGCTCCCGTTCAATTTCAGGTCCCCGGATATCGTGAGTCAGTGATATAATGTCTACCTGGCGAGTGCGCGTATCGTAAGAAACAATCGTATGTGATCCGATAATGGCGCGTTCGGTGTTGGGGGGTTCATGCGTCTCGCCGTATCCGAAAAGTAAAAAATTGATTCGCCCTTGATTCAGATTCTGATCGATCCGGCGGGCGAACTCCGGGTCGGTTTTTGCGAGTTCCGCGCGCCGCTTGTTGGCCTCATTCGCAAACGGGGTAAGGAGCGCATCAAAAACAGATTCACCTGGGACATTCTTTTTCTCAAGGGAAAGTTCGTGATGGTCATCGAACGCGGCGCGTTCCAGCTTGGGTGCAGGAGTAGGAGAAGGGGGAACGACAACTTGTGCTACGAGCGTGAGAGGAACCTCTGTGGGGGGCAGCGGGGCGGCAAAAACCGGCGCTGGAGTTACCGCGGGAGTGTACTGGGTTTGGACCTGGATTTCAACGGCATCGTCGACAATTGTGTCATTACTTATCTCATCGGGTTGCCGTCCCAACACGTCGAATAGCATAAAACCCGTAAATAAAACCAACAACAACCCAATCCCGCGGGCTAGTCCTCGCATATACCTTTGTTCTCCTGACACCTGCTACTTTGCTTGATTCTATTATATCGAAATTGGACGATTCTTCCAAAACCATTCGGAAAAGGTACGCAGGGAGTTTTGACCCAAATTTGACCATGCTTGGACTGGATGATGGGAGAATACAAAGGAAATCTTTGCCGCCCGGCAAAGAAGGAGCCGGATGAGTTCGGATACACTGATGGGTCTTGCCATTAGCAGGGGTCCATGGAATATAGTTCTGCCGAGCCCCGCGGATTTGCATTCACTGGGACCGCAGTGGGTTCGCTACCTGCCTACCCTTCCCTTTCAAGACCTGGAGACCGGACAAAACACGGAACTGGATGTGGTCGTCGAGAGTTGCCGTGAATTAGGCATTCAGGTCCTCGTCCTCATCAACCATGAAACGCTCGGCGAGAATCCCCCCCGTCCCGGTGCCGCCCAATGGGGTGACGGTGATTCCGGCTATATCAGCCGCATGGCAGACCTTGCCCGAAAAATCGCTTTATTTTATCGGGACAGGCTGGGAGCCATAGAAATCTTCAGCGAACCTGACTCATACGACGTCAGCCCTGAGGACTATGCGGCATTGCTCCGGGCATGCTATCGAACAATCAAATCCGTCAGTCCGGTACCGGTCATCTCAGCCGGGGTTTGCTGTGGCAAGAATCATACCTATTTGCGCGGCGTCATACAGAATGCATCCGGCGCGTTCGACGGAGTCGGTTGGCATCCCTACGGACTGGAAGTGGAAGGTTACCCGGCTCGCGGGTGGGGCTATGGCGATTTGCGCGATTCAATCGTTCGCGCACGGG
>JBLMXX010000087.1:0-7909 GCA_050257995.1 Acidobacteriota bacterium
ACCGGCGCAAGACCCATTGATGGTTCGTCGAGCATCAGAACGCGCGGCCGGGTCATCATGGCGCGTCCCATTGCCAGCATCTGCTGTTCGCCACCAGAGAGCGTTCCGCCCAGCTGGAGGCGCCGTTCCGCCAGGCGTGGAAAATGGGCTAAGACATTATCGAGGTCCTTCTTGATGCCCTCTTTATCTCGGCGAGAATAAGCGCCCATCTCGAGGTTTTCCAGTACAGTCAATGCTCCAAAAATCTTGCGTCCCTCTGGAGATTGTCCGATTCCTTTCATGACCACGTCGTGCGGCGGCGTGTTCTCGATGTGCTCGCCGTCGAGAATGATCGACCCCTGGCGGGGATGCATGACACCCGAAATTGTCTTGAGGGTCGTCGTCTTGCCGGCGCCGTTGGCGCCGATCAAAGTAACGATCTCGCCTCTGTCAACGGTGAGGCTGATGCCTTTTATGGCTTCAATGTTACCATAGTAACTGTGTATATTATCGACTTCAAGCATTGCCATGAATCATTACCTCTACTACGCCGCTTCCTGCCCGTATTCTTTACCGAGGTAGGCCTCGCGCACGCGTGGATTTTTCTGAACGTCCGTCGGGCTGCCTTCTGATATCTTGACGCCAAAGTCCAGAACACTGACTCGGTCCGAAATCGTCATCACGACCTTCATCTGGTGCTCGATCAAAAGGATCGTCAACTTGAGTTCGTCACGGAGACGCCGGATAAAGCCGACCATGGCAGTTGTCTCTCCGGGATTCATCCCTGCTGTTGGCTCGTCCAGGAGCAAAAGTTTTGGATCGGTAGCCAGGGCGCGGGCAATTTCCAGCCGGCGCTGGTCGCCGTAGGAAAGATTTTTTGCCAGTTCATCATCGCGCCCGCGCAGGCCTACAAATTCGAGCAATTCACGTGCCCGCTGGGTAACCTGTTCCTCCTCTGCCATTGTCGCGCGGTTCCGGAGGATGGCGCCGAGCAAGGTGGCTTTCATCCGTGGGTGCTCGCCGACCATGACGTTTTCGAGCGCGGTCATGTTCTGAAACAGGCGGATGTTTTGAAAGGTGCGTGCGATTCCGCGGGCGGTGATGAGGTCGGGCCGCAATCCCTCGATGGGTTGACCGTCGAATATGATTTCACCTTCTTCCGGACGGTAAAAGCCGGTAATGCAATTAAAGAAAGTAGTTTTGCCCGCGCCATTTGGCCCGATGAGACTTGCAATCGTGCCCGCCTCGATCGCGAAATCAACTTTATCCACGGCGACAAGCCCGCCGAAACGCTTCGTCACTTGCCGCGCGTCCAAGAGTGCCATCATGCCTCCGAGGAATGGGTAATCAGAGTGTTGCTCAATGCAAGATTTTGCTAAGAAACGTTTTGGTCCGTTCTTCGCGCGGATTGCTGAAGAGCTGTTCTGGCGAGGTGTCTTCGATAATGGTGCCTTCGTCCATAAAGACGATGCGGTTCGCTGCCGCGCGCGCAAAGCCCATCTCGTGCGAAACGACGATCATGGTCATCTCCTGCGCCAATTCCTTCATCACATCCAACACTTCGCCGATCATCTCCGGGTCGAGCGCCGAGGTCGGTTCGTCGAAAAGCATCAGGCTGGGCTTCATTGCAAGCGCACGCGCAATCGCGACGCGCTGTTGTTGTCCTCCGGATAGCTGACTCGGATATTTGTCGCGCTTTTCCGCTAACCCGACACGCGTGAGTAAGCGTTCGCCATCGGCGATCGCGGCGTCCCGCGAAATTTTCCTCACTTGAGTCGGCGCTTCGACGATGTTTTCCAGGGCAGTTAGGTGTGGGAAAAGATTAAAACGCTGAAAAACCATGCCGATCTCGGCCCGCCGCCGGGCGATGTTTGCCTCGCTGTCCTCTTTGAGTTTACCATCACGTTCCAGGTAGCCGATCATGTGTCCATTGACGAAAATGCGTCCGCTCTGGATTTTTTCCAGGTGATTGATGCAGCGCAGCAAAGTGCTTTTACCCGACCCGGAAGGTCCGATCACAATGACCGTCTCGCACTTGCGAACCGTCAGGCTGACATCTTTGAGAACGTGTAGCATGCCAAAGTACTTGTTAACCTTATCAGCCTGGACAACGACCGAGCCATTCGAAGGGGAAGACCCGAGCGTGGTGAGAGCGGCCATTAATGTGCTCCTCCGAGGTTGCCGCCGGAGAACAAACGCTGGAATAGCCCCGGCGCTTGCTCGACGCCTTTGCGTTCGCCCAGACCGGCTTCAATGCGCGCTTGAATAATCGACCAAACCGTGGTCATCGCCAGGTAATATAGAGACACGGCGATAAAGAGTTCAAAAGGCTTGAAAATTCGCGCGTTGATCTGGTTAAAGGCGAAAAATAATTCACTGGCGGAGATCAATTCCATCAGTGAAGTTGTTTTCATCATGTTGTTAAATTCATTGCCTAAAGGCGGAACAATCACTTTGGCTGCTTGTGGAAGCACGATCCTTCGCATGGCCAATCCGAAAGTCATGCCGAGCGATTTCGCCGCTTCCATTTGCCCTGGATCAATGGCTTCGATACCCGCGCGCACAATCTCTGCCATGTACGCGCCTTCGTTGATCGCGAGAGCCAGCGTGCCGGCCTGGATCGCACCACTGATCCTAAATTCGCCAAAGACAATGTCGGGGAAATCGTAGATATGCGTCACGCCAAACCCAAAAAAGAGGAGGGCCATTTGAACGAGGAGGGGTGTGCCGCGAAAGTACCAGATGTAAAGGTCTGCAGCTATACGGAACGGTGCGAACTTGGACATCTTGCCCAAGGCTGCGAACAAACCAAAGACGACGCCTAAAGCCTGGGCTAGGATGCTAACGGCGATGGTAACAATCAGCCCCGTGCGAATGAGGGGATCATCAAAGGCAGTGGGCGGCCACACGTACCTCCAAAAGATCTCCCAGTCAAAGTGATACATCGTCTCCTCGCGGACAGCGACCTGACAGGCCGCTTTTGGCCTGTCAGGTCTAGGATGGCATTACTTTGGCTTGATTGCCCCTGCGGAGAGGTTGTACTTGGCGAGAATCTTGTCGTAGGTGCCGTCGGTCATCATGCTCTTCAGCGCTGTACTTACTGCATTTCCGAGCGGGGTCAGCGGGGCCTTGGTGCAATCCGGTGCATCACCACAAGACATGTTGATGCCTTCCACGGCTGGCTCAACCATCTGGCCGACCAACTCGAACTTGTCCGGTTGCTGGACGGTGTAATAGGCGGCGGGTGGGGTATCAGCAAAATAGACCGCAACCTTGCCGGCCTGCAACTGTTGAAGGGCGTCGGTGTCTTTTTGTGTTACTACGACATTAGGCGCGGGTTTGCCGGCGGTCTTGCACTGGTCCACCAAGCCTTTGCCTTTATAATCGCCAGTGCCTTGCAGGAAATCGGCTTCGGTGGTGCCGCTTTCGGCTGCGGCACTCTTGCCGCACAAATCCATCGGCGTGCTGATCTTTTGCGGATTGCCCTTTTGTGCAACCATGGACTGTCCGGCTTGGAAATACGGCAGCATGCTTACCTGCTTGTTGCGATCAGCCGTGATGTTCATTGCCGAAATGATAATGTCGCATTTGCCACTCTTGACGGCGGCGATAATGGTATCAAAGACACTGTTGACGTACACTGTCTGCAATCCGAGCCGCTTGCCAAGCTCGTTCCCGATGTCAATGTCCATTCCCGCGGGATTGCCCTTCTCGTCGTACATCTCTTGCGGGGGATACGGGAAATCGGTGCATACCAGGAGCTTCCCTGCTTGAGCAAGCGCGTCGCTAGGAACCTTGGCGAGCGGAGTTGCTGTGGGTGGTGGAGCAGTCGGGGCAGGGGTACTTGTGGGAGGCACCTTCGTCGGTGCTGCCGTGGGCTGGACAACCACGGTTTGCGGCACGGCGACGGTTTGCGGTACAGAGACAGTCTGCTGTACCACGACGGTCTGAATGACGGGAGCCGGAGTGGGTGCGGGCGCACATGCGCTTGCAATCAACGCGATTAAGAGCACCGCACCGAATACGGCAGTGCGTTTCATCTTACTTCTCCTCCAAGAATTTCAGAATAAGCGTCTCTGGCGCGCTGGGGTCGACCTGATGATCTTGAAAATCTGAGGAGCCACCTCCTTTCAGCTGGACCGTTCAATTGCGCAGAGTATAACAGAGAAGATGTACAGTGTCAACACGAAAACGGCACACCATGAGGCGTAACGGCATTGGCGGTGAGTCGAACGCAAGAAAATAAATAGGGCGGAAGAGAGGCTCAATTCGTTTCAACTTTTGTGCGCCTTCTCTCCGCCCTGGCTTTTGGTCTGGACTCAACTCTACTGACCGGTCGCTCGAATCTGAATGACCTGGGCAGTGATGTTCTCGCCCGTTTGACTGCTCATAATAGTGATGTTTTGACCTGGCTGAATGTCGGCTTTGGTCACGTTGGAAGTCTTTTGGATAACGGTTTGCCCATCCAGGGTAACGTTCACGGTGCTGCCGTCACGCATTGTGACCTGGATAATATTGCCTTGGATGCTCTTGACGGTCCCAGTCGCGGCAGGACGGCCGAACTGAGCGCCTTGTCCGCCTTGCCCGCGTTGAGCGGCATCCCCTTGACCGGTCTGCCCGGTCACGCGGCTTTGAAAGAATTCGTTGCGAATATTCTGTGCTTGTGTGAGGCCATTGTTCTGCCCGGCCAAGAATGCACCGACCCCTACCCCTACGACCAGCAAGATGACGAGGACTGAGATGATGGCTGTTTTCATTTATATCCCTCCTTCAGGGTTGATAATGATTATAGAAAAACGTGTCTATCAATAATTTGCCGAGGTAGCAAATGAGCAAAAAGACGACAATTGGCACTTGGACAAAAGCGAACCAGTGATAAGGCGAAAAGGCTGGCAATGGCACCGATCCGAGCACCCACGCCACCACCGTCGCAACGAGAGACCTAAAGATCAGCGATCGCCAACGTCCACTCATATTTGGGTTTGGTCAGTGATCGAGTGCCACACGCCAAACTGAATATTGCCTATGGCACTCGTCACCCCTGAAGCTATTGTTTCTTGAATGGACCTCGCCCTAGTGACTTTCGGGTCAAATCGATCTTGGTGGGATCGATTTGGGCTTTGCGCTGGTCCGCTTGTGCCTGGGTTATCAGGCCATCCTTAACGGCTCGATCGAGAGCTGCCTTCTCGGCATCCGCGATTGCCACCTGGACCTTCGCGGCGTCTACATTCTGCTGTTTCGCCAGGTCGGCCAGAGTCTTGCCGCCGCGCAGAGCGGTGGTAACGTCGCCGGGCTGCATTTTCAATACGCTCGCGACGGCCTCGAGCACGTCAGGGCCAAAGAATCCTCTCAGTTGTCCCTGCCCCAGCCCGCGCTGTACACCCTGCTTGAATCCACGCATGAACCCAGAATTCCCTAATGGCACGTTCTGCAGGCGTTGGAGCATTCGGTCTGCCTGGGCTTGCGTGATCAAGCCCTGTTTGACAGCCTGATTGACCGCGTCTTTGCGCGCGTCGGCGAAATCTTGTTGGAGACTAGGCACGCTGATACCCAACTTGTTTGCGAGTGCTTGCCAGAACAACTGCGCGAAATTGGCGCGGTTGGGCGCTGTAGGAGTTGGACCTTGCGCCAGCACTATGGCGGTACCTGCAACTCCGGCGAGTACAAGCACTACGACAAGTACACCGACAATTAATATTTTGGTTCTCACTCTATTGTCCTCCGAAATTTATCTTGCCGAGCCAAATTTCTAATCGATCCAGTCCATCACGTTTTCGTATTAAAAACTTTCGTCCTATGGCGAGCCATTGCGCTTCGGCATCACCGAACGTCGGCGCTCAATGCCGCGTGGCAACCGCCACACACGAGAGCGACTTTGCCCTGAGCCATATAGACCAATTACCTATTCGTAGCGCAGCGCATCGATCGGGTGAAGACTTGCCGCGCGGTTCGCCGGATAACTCCCAAAAAACAGTCCAATTCCCGCCGAAAACAGAACGGCTAGCAGGATCGAGTCTAGATCGACCACTGTCGTAAACGTCGTGTTACCGGGCAGATTGGAAATCAATCGCGCGATCAACGCGCCGAAGATGATGCCGATAATGCCCCCTGAGAGACTCAATACGGTCGCCTCCGTCAAGAATTGAGCGAGGATATCGCGCTTGCGTGCGCCCACTGCTTTGCGCAGCCCGATTTCGCGTGTGCGCTCCGTTACGGAAACCAGCATGATATTCATGATCCCGATGCCGCCGACGATAAGCGATATAGCGGCAACGCCTCCCAGGAACAGCGTTAGAGTGCCGGTGACCTGATTCGCCGTATTCAAAATATCCTGTTGGCTCTGGATATTGAAATCGTCCTGGAATTGGACGCGATGCCGCTGGCGCAAGACGTCGCCAATATCTTGGATAACACTATCTTGGATCGAGGTGTCAGTAATCTTGACATTGAGGACGTTGACGGAATTGCCTCCTCGGAATTGGCCGCCCCGGCTCAATCGGCTCATGGCTGTCGTGATCGGCACAAAGACCTGGGTATCCTGGTTTAAGAAACCGGTGCCTCCCTTGGCTTGCATCACTCCAATAACCCGGAACGTCTGCCCGTTGATACGAACGGATTGGCCTACCGGGCTGGCTGTATCATACAACTGTGTGGCAATCTGAGCGCCCAATACGGTCACCGCGGAACGCGCCGTCACGTTGGCAGAGGAAATGAACTCGCCATCTGCTACGCTGCCGTTCAAAGTGTCCAGGTATTCGGGAGTGACGCCGATAATACGACCATTGGCGTTATTCCCTAGGTAAGCCAATTGCCCAAAACTGTCCACTTCGGGCGAAACAGCCACCACACCCGGCAGTCCGTCCAGCGCCTGACCATCTTCCAGGGTTAGAGTGGCTGCCGAACCTTCCGCCGCACGGACACCTCCCTGCACGGGAGCGCCAGGGCGAACGTAGAGCAGGTTCGTTCCGATACTATTGATCTGATTTGTGATTGCGGCTTGGGCACCGCGCCCGATTGACAACATTGCAATGACAGCCATGACGCCGATGATAATCCCGAGCATCGTCAAGCCCGACCGCAGTTTGTTCGCGGAAAGGCTCCGCAAGGCAATTCGCGCACTTTCAAGTATATTCATCGATGACCTCGCTCTCTAGTTACCGTTGCCATTCTTTATGATCATGCCATCCCGCATTCGAATGACTCTCTGCGCTTGCGACGCGACGTTTGGATCGTGAGTGACGAGGATGATGGTCAGACTCTTGTCGCGATTGAGCGACTTGAAGATGCCCATGATCTCGGCGCCCGATTTCGAGTCTAGGTTGCCGGTCGGTTCGTCGGCAAGAATAATGCTGGGATTGTTCACGAGCGCGCGGGCGATGGCCACACGCTGCTGCTGCCCGCCGGAGAGCTCATTAGGGCGGTGATGCACGCGCTCCTTTAATCCCACCGACTCGAGCGCGGCCAGAGCGCGGGGGCGACGGTCCGCCGCCCCCGCGTAGACCATGGGCAACTCCACGTTGTCGAGCGCGGTCGTGCGCGGGAGCAGGTTGAAGGTCTGAAATACAAACCCGATTTTCTTGTTGCGGATATTGGCCAGTTCGTCGTCGTTAAGTTTGGAAACTTCAACTCCATCCAGTTTATATGTTCCACTCGTAGGCGTGTCAAGACAGCCGATGATGTTCATCAGCGTTGATTTGCCAGACCCGGAAGGACCCGTGATGGCAACCATTTCACCGGGCTGCACCTGGATACTAACGCCGTTGAGCGCGGGCACTTCCACCTCGCCCATTCTGTAGATCTTTTTAATGTCCTCGATCTCTATGACGGCAGCCATTCTAGTCACCTCTAAATACGCCGAAACCGCCGCCGGGACCCCCGACATTAGTCTGGCGCGTCTGTGTCTGATTCAGGACCACCTGATCGCCTTCCT
>JBLMXX010000088.1:0-2829 GCA_050257995.1 Acidobacteriota bacterium
CCGCCCGAATGGCTACTTCCAGAACACGGTAGAGATACTCGGGGTCTGAGCGTCCCGCGTCTTCCGGCGAGAACTCGACGTCCTCGCAAAAGTGCCTGGCGTAGGCGACCATCTCGCCGACGCGGGCAATTACCTCCTCGCGGGTCATCTTTAGCTTGTGCTTGAGGTGGATGTCCGAAGTTGCCAGGAACGTGTGAATGCGGGGATGCGCGGCGTGGCGAACCGATTCCCAGGCGGTATCGATATCCTGCTTGTTCGCACGCGCGAGCCCGGCGATCACGGGCACGCGGACTTTGGCTTCGCGCGGCCGTCCTACTTCGGTCGCAATTCGGCGGACTGCTTCAGCATCGCCCGGAGAGGCCGCCGGGAAACCTGCTTCCATAGCGTCCACGCCCAAGCGTGCTAACTGTCGCGCAATTTCCAGCTTTTCTGCGCTGTCAAGGCTCGCGCCCGGCGATTGCTCGCCATCCCGAAGAGTGGTGTCAAAAACCCGAACATAGTTATCCATTCCCAAACCTCTGTCTGCCTTGCTCGACGACATGCCCCTCGCTCAGCCGGAGCACATGTGTGATGTTCTGAGGGAGTTCGTCGGCGCGATGCGTCACGTAAATCATGCTCGTATTCGGTAGAACCCCGGCTTCAGCAATCGCTTGCAGGACACGGTCCCGGTTACCGGCATCCAGTCCCTGACAGGGCTCGTCCAGGACGAGCAGCACAGGACTTTTCACCAGCGCCCGTGCCAGAAGCGCCAGCCGCTGCTCCCCTTCGGAAACCTGGTCAATCACCGTCCCGGCGCGTTCCGCCAATCCGAACCGTTCCAGCCACGCCAAGGCAATTTCCCGCTGATGCGACGTACACTCGCGATACAAACCGACCGAATCATACCAGCCCGAGCAGGCAACGTCGAGACACGTCGCGTGGCGCGGATAATACAATTGCAGCTCGGGCGCCACCCAGCCGATATTTCGCTTGATCTCCCAAATGCTCTCACCCGAGCCGCGCCGTTTGCCGAATAACGTGATGTTGTTCGCGTACGCCTGCGGGTTATCCGCCAGGATCAAACTTAACAGCGTCGTCTTGCCGGCGCCATTCGGACCGAGGAGTGCCCACTGCTCATTCTCTCGAACGGTCCAATTGACTTGGTGCAGGACCGGGGTCCCGTTGTATGAGACGCTCACATTCTCCATGTGCACCAGGGTTTTTCCCGGAGATACATGAGTTGCACCTTGATTGTCACCCTGAGCAAAACGTAGAGACTCGCCCAATGATTGGGAAACTTGCGCTGCCCCAAATCCAGTGCTGAGTGAGTGTACTTTGCTTCGCTTACCAGAATAACCTCGAGTACCCTGATCGATCACGCGACCGTCCTTCACCGACAGGATGTGGGTGATGCCGGGTGGAATCACATCACGGTCGGTCTCTACAATCAGCACGCGCAAGTCGCGCTGCATCAGGTTTTCAAGATCGTCTGCCAACCTGGTGCGGAATCGTTCGTCCAGGCCAGCGAATGGGTTGTCCAGGACGAGAAGCTGAGGACTCGTAAGCAAAGCCCGCGCGATCGTGACTTTCCGGCGCTCACCATTTGACAGCGCGACGACCTTCCTCCCCAAAAGCCGATCCAGTTCCAATTGTTCGATAACTTCTTGCCACCGCGCCGCAAACTCCGAATCGGGACGATTCTCGACCACGCGAAAAGGATTGATACGCTTGACTTGCCGCTCTGAAAGAAATTCGGAAACGGACTGCGTGTCCTCGCTCACTCCCGCGTTCCAGCGCGCCTGGTAAAACGCCTCATCGCTCAAAGCCATTCTCTGCGATTCAAAGGTCACATAGGCGATCCGGTCTTGCACGGAATGGTGACCATTATCCTGCATAAAGTGATAGACGATATTACCCTTGGCGACTGGAAGAGCACCACATAGGGCTTTCATCAACGTCGACTTGCCAGAGCCATTCGGCCCGATCACGGCCCAGTGCTGGTCGCTCCGCATTTCCCAAGTCAAACCCTGGAACAGGAACTGCTCGCCCACGCGAATGGAAACATCGTTCAGCGATATGAATGGTTTGGCGTGACGCATGACCTTTACGGAGATTTCTTCCAATTTTCAGGACGCAGGGAGCGGACTGCCGCGCCCGTCTGCCACATTTCCGACTCGCGCATTTCGCGCAGTTCAATTTCCAACTTTTGCTTATAATCGGGCGCGCTGTTGGCAGCGAGCACAATCTTGGTCTGTTCACCGGACACAACGCTCCGGTAGAGTTCGTCGTAAACCGGCTCGACCGCTCGGCGAAATTCGTGCCGCCAGTCCAACGCGCCGCGCTGGGCGGTGGTACTGCAATTGGCATACATCCAATCCATACCGTTCTGTGCCACGAGGCGGATCAGGCTCTGCGTCAACTCCTCGACGGTTTCGTTGAAGGCTTCGCTGGGCGAATGCCCATGCTTGCGCAGTTCGTTATATTGGGCTTCCATGACGCCTGCCAGCGCGCCCATGAGGATGCCGCGCTCGCCGGTCAGGTCGCTGTAGACTTCGTTCTCGAACGTCGTGGGGAACAGGTAGCCCGCTCCGATGGCGATGCCGAGCGCCAGCGTGCGCTCGGTCGCATGTCCGGTCGCGTCCTGATGAATGGCATAGCTCGCGTTGATACCGCTGCCGTTCAAGAAATTGGCGCGCACGCTTGTCCCCGAGCCCTTCGGAGCGACGAGAACCACGTCGACAAAATCGGGAGGGACGATGCCGGTTTGATCTTTGTACACAATCCCAAAGCCGTGCGAAAAGTACAGAGCGTCTCCTTTCTTGAGGCAGGGCTTGATCTTGGGCCACATCA
>JBLMXX010000089.1:0-3889 GCA_050257995.1 Acidobacteriota bacterium
AATTTCTTGACGACCGTCCAGTCTGAAAGGGGAGTCACCGCGATCAAGCATGGAGCAGTGATCATTGCCATAGGTGCGGATCTTTACACGCCTACCGAGTACCTGTACGGACAGGATGACAGGGTCATTACCCACCTCGAACTGGAAGAACGGATCAACAATGGGGACGCCAAGATAGCAAAAGCGCAAAGTCTCGTGATGATCCAATGCGTGGGCTGCCGGAATGAAGACAGGAATTACTGCAGCCGGATATGCTGCAGCGAGTCTATCAAGAATGCCTTGGAGCTAAAAAAGAGAAAACCGGAAACGGAAATCTATATCCTCTATCGGGATATGAGAACGTATGGGTTGAACGAGGACTATTACCGTGAGGCTTCCAATAAGGATGTCAAGTTCATCCGTTACGAACCTGAAGCCAAGCCCCTGGTGGAACCTGGCGAATCGGACGATGGGCGGCCGGTGCTGAAGGTTACCGCGACCGATTTTATCCTGGGTAAGAAGCTTGTCCTGGATGCCGATGTCGTAGCTCTGGCGGCTGCCGTCATTCCGTCTGCGTCAACCAAGGAGGTTGCCGGGCTGTTCAAGGTAACATTGAGCCCGGACGGCTTTTTCAAGGAAGCCCATGTTAAACTGAGACCTGTAGAGTTCAGCACGGAAGGCGTCTATCTCTGCGGGCTTGCGCACTATCCCAAGTTCATACAGGAAACAGTCAAGCAGTCGTATGGCGCCGCGGGACGTGCGATGACGCTCCTCTCGCGTGACATCGTCATAGCCTCCGGCTCGGTTTGCCAGGTGAGTGAGAAAAAATGCATGGGTTGCGGAGAATGTGTCTCGGCTTGTGCTTATGGGGCGCTTGAGCTTCGCGATACCAAGCAGGGGAAGAAGGCGACGATTAATCCTGTGCTCTGCAAGGGAGATGGTCTCTGCAACGCCAAGTGTCCAACCGGGGCAATCCAATTGAAGCACTATACCAATGAGGAGCTTTTGAGCGAAATCGATGCAGCGATTCCGGAAGAAGAGATCTTGCTGCAGATCGACGCGCTGGCGGTAGAGGCGTAAAGTCCGCAAATGCACCACGGATACACCAGGAAAAGAGGTGAGGACGAATGAGGACAGAGAAATTATTCAAACCCAGGGTATTAGGCTTTGTATGCCATTGGTGAGTATACGGCGCTGCCGACTTGGCTGGAGTTTCCAGACTACAATATACAACCGAAATGCGGCTCGTGCGCGTCATGTGTTCCGGCAGAGTCGATCCACAGTTTGTGCTCCGGGCTTTCTCCAAAGGAGTGGATGGAGTATTCATCGGCGGTTGTCGCTTGAATGAATGCAACTACACCACGCATGGAAACTTTCACACTCTGAACATGGTGCTTTTGTTGAAAAGGATCATGGAACATATAGGGCTGAACCCGGAAAGATTAAGGATCGCATTCATGTCGGGCGCTGAGGCAAACCTGTTTGTCGACACCGTGAATGGTTTTGTCCAACAGGTGAAAGAGTTGGGGCCGCTCGGCAAGGCCGAAGGAATAGACCAGGATACCGTCAAGTCCAAATTGGCTCAGGTCACAAGGTTGGTCCCGTACTTTAAGATCGTGAACAAAGCCAAACTGGCATCCCGTCTCAAGAGCCCGGAGGAATATGACGGATTTTTCACGCGGGATGAGATCGACAAGATGTTCCGGGAAATGGTCTCGTACTATGTCGATCCGGAAAAGTGCCAGGCCTGCATGATCTGCGCCAGGAGATGCCCGGAAGAGGCGATCATTGGCGCCAAGAACCAGGTCCACGTTGTCGATCAAGAGAAATGCATAAAATGCGGTACGTGCTTGGATGTTTGCCCCCCTCGATTTGGTGCGGTGATAAAGATTTCCGGCGAGCCTGTTCCGCCTCCACTTGCTCAAGAAAGAAGAACGATCGTGAAAAGAGTTAAAGAAAAAGAAGGAGAACGGGTTTGATTCAGGGATGATACCGAGGAAGCATGATTACGGCCGGCATTGACATGGGTGCCAAGACGACCAAGGTCGTCATTCTGAATGACGATCAGGTTGTGGCAAAGAGCCTCGTTCTGACCGGGTTTGAACAGCAGGAGGCCGCCGCAAAGGCAATGTCTGAGGCGCTGGCGCGGGCCACGCTCTCTCGCGACGATATCTCCCGGATGGTCGCCACCGGTGCCGGTCGCAAAGCTGTGCCGTGGGTGAAGGAGAATGTCACCGAGGTGAGCGCGGACGCCCGCGCGATGGCATTCCTGTTCCCCAAGGTCCGCACGCTGATCGACGTGGGCGCGGAAGAAGGGCGTGCCATCAAGTGCACGCGCGACGGTAAGGTCGCGGACTTTGTAGTGAATGAAAAGTGCGCGGCGGGCGCGGGCACCTTTGTCGAAGCCATGGCGCGTGCTCTTGAAGTGAAACTGGAGGAAATGGGCGAACTGTCGCTCAAATCCACGATCGCGGTGCCGATGAACGCCCAGTGCACGGTATTTGCCGAATCCGAAGTCGTCTCGTTGATCCACGCCAAGACCCCCAAATCCGACATCGTACGCGCGGTCCACGACGCGATCGCGAGCCGCATCGTGTCTATGGCTCGGAGGGTCGGCGTCGAAAACGATATTGCGCTCATTGGCGGGGTCGCGCACAACGTCGGCTTTGTCGACGCGCTCAAGCGCGGCCTGGAATCGGCTGTGCTCGTCCCCGCTGACCCCGAATTTGTGGGAGCATTAGGTGCCTCGTTGATTGCCAAGGAGCATGGAGGCTAACTTGGCACAGGAATTCTGGCGCTGGAAGGAATATGCCTGGGTCTCGCCGGATATCAAATGGGGTGGCGGCAAGATCATCACCGGCGGTGTCGATGTCGGTTCCGTCAGCACGCAAGCAGTAGTGATGGTGAACGGGCAGATTTACGCATACTCCAACATGCGCACCGGGTCTAACAGCCCCGATAGCGCGCAAAAAGCGATGGACTGGGCGCTCCAGCGCACCGATCTGACCCTGGACAAGGTCCATTATATCGTCGGCACCGGCTACGGCCGCGTGAATGTGCCGTTTGCCAACAAAGCTGTTACGGAGATTGCCTGCCACGCGCGCGGCGCAAATTTTCTTTACGGTCCCTCCATCCGCACTGTGTTGGATATGGGTGGGCAGGATTGCAAGGCGATCAGTTGCGACGAGCGCGGCAAGGTCACGGCCTTTCTGATGAACGACAAATGCGCGGCAGGAACCGGGCGTGGCATAGAAGTCTTTGCCGAGCTGATGCAAGTCCCCATAGAGCAAATCGGGGACCTGTCGCTGCAAGTGCAGAGAGAGCCCGATCCGGTATCCAGTACTTGCGTCGTGTTTGCCAAGTCCGAAGCCGTCGGCTTGATGCGCCAGGGCTGGCCCAAGAACGACGTGCTGGCGGCCTATTGCAAATCGATGGCGCACCGCGTCTATTCACTGCTTCACCGCATCGAAATGAAAAAGGACTTTGCCATCACGGGCGGCATTGCCAAAAACGCCGGCGTGGTCACGCGCCTGGAAAGAGAGTTGGGACTCTCGGCCATCAAGCCGAACTTTGACACTCAGATTGCCGGCGCGGTCGGCGCAGCGCTGTTTGCCAAGGCGCTGGCGGAAAAGGAAGAGAAAAAGGTCTAGGGCGGGTCTTTTGCTTGCAAATTTCGGATACACGGACGGGTCCGGCGAGTTCTTCATCACGCTCGATACGGCCAAGTGCAATGGCTGCGGCGATTGTGTGACGGTCTGTCCGGCGCAAATCTTTGAACTGGCCGACAATGAGTACGATCCACTTGCCGAGGGCAAGATTGGTGTGGTCAAATATGCAAACCGCAAGACCATCAAGTATGATTGTGGCCCGTGCAAGCCGCCGAGTGGAGTACGCTTCCTGCCGTGTCTGA
>JBLMXX010000090.1:0-20798 GCA_050257995.1 Acidobacteriota bacterium
AGATCAAAGGCAACGGACAGTCCTGTGTTTCCCTGTGCGAGCAGGTACTTGTACCGCGCATTCGATTCCTCCGCGCTTGCGTAACCTGCGTACTGGCGCATCGTCCAAAAACGCCCACGATACATCGTGGGCTGGATGCCGCGGGTATAGGGATATTCGCCGGGAAACCCGATCTGTGCGTTATAGTCGCCGGCTATTCCGTCCGGGGTATAGACCCGTTTGGCTTCAATGCCCGAGAGGGTCTCAAAGCGCGGCTTGCGTTCCTCAAGTGTCATCTGTATCACCCAACTACTTGATCACCAAGAGTACTTGGCCTTGCTCCACTTTGTCGCCGGGCTTGGCGCGGATTTCCTTAACGACACCGGCGCGGGGCACGCGCAACTCGTTCTCCATCTTCATCGCTTCCAGGATGACCACCCCCTGTCGCGACACCACCGCATCCCCCACATTCACATTGACGCCGCGCACTAAACCCGGCATCGGCGCCTTGAGCTGGACCTCACCTGCACCGGCGGCAACCATGGCTTCGCCCTTGGCCAGTTTGCGGGTGCGTTCGTCCTGAATGTTGACGACGTGCAATTCGCCGTCGATTAACACGCGGTACTCGTCTCCGCTCCGCTCGACCAGCATCTCCCAGGACAAATTGTCCATCAACAGCGAATACAGGGTCATCCCATCGATCCCGCGGAAATCGACGGTGTGCGGCTCTCCGTCAATCAGGACGGTGTTATTCGGACCCACTTCGATCAGGTAGGCTTTGTCGTCGATGATGGCCGTGTACTTCATCCGCGTCCTCTGGTCGAGAGTTTATCGCCCCGTGCCTTCCCAGGACCCAAACCGCTTCCAGCCGGTGCGCGCACCGCCGCCCGTGGGGGGCGGAATGCTGAGCGCGTGCTGGCGACGGTCGTGCGTGAGCAATGCTGCCACAATCGCAGCGACCTTTTCATTCTCGGTCGAACCGCCCTGCTCCATCGTAAAGCGCTCGTCGAGAAACGCGGTATCGAAATGTCCGCCGATGAAACTGGTGCTTTCGAGCAATTTCTGATGAAAGGGGATCGACGTGGCGATCCCAAGGATCTTGTACTCTTTCAGCGCACGCTTCATGCGCATGATGGCATTCGCGCGGTCGGCGCCCCACACGCACAGCTTGGCAATAAGCGGGTCGTAATACAACGAGACATCAAACCCTTCATAGATGCCGCTTTCGAGCCGCACCCCCGGCCCGGTCGGTTCGTACAGACTAATAATGCGACCCGTAGACGGCAGGAATCCGTTGTAGGGGTCCTCGGCCGTGATGCGGCATTCCATCGCCCAGCCGCGCTGGTGGACATCGCGCTGGCGGTAACTGAGCGGCCGCCCGGACGCAATCCGGATTTGTTCCTTGACAATGTCAATGCCCGTCACGAGTTCGGTCACCGGATGCTCAACCTGGAGTCGGGTGTTCATCTCCAAAAAGTAGAAATGATGGTCCTTGTCCAGCAAGAATTCAATGGTTCCGGCATTCACGTAATTCGCGGCTTTGGCAGCTTTGACGGCCGCTTTGCCCATCTTGTCGCGCAGGTCATGGTCGAGCGCGACGGATGGGGATTCCTCCACCAATTTCTGGTGGCGGCGCTGGATCGAGCATTCGCGCTCGCCGAGGTGAATGATGTTTCCGCGCGTATCCGCGAGAATTTGGAATTCGATATGCCGTGCCGGGCTGATGATCTTTTCGATGTAAACGGTGCCATCGCCAAAAGCAGACTCGGCTTCACTGCGGGCACGCGCAATGGCACCGGGCAATTCCTCTTCTTTCTCGACACGGCGAATGCCCTTGCCGCCGCCGCCCGCCGCCGCCTTGACAAAGAGTGGATAACCGATTTTCTCCGCCGCGGAAAGGATTTCTTCGTCGCGCAGCGCCTCGTAGGTACCCGGGACCACCGGCACACCCTGCCTGGAGACCGCCTGCCGTGCTTCGATTTTATTTCCCATCGCCAGGATAACGGGTTCCGGTGGCCCTATAAAACATATGCCCGCTTGCGCGCACGCGCGTGCAAAATGCTCATTTTCAGCTAGGAATCCATAGCCAGGGTGAATCGCGTCCGCCTTGGCGCGGATCGCCACATCGATGATGCGGTCCGTCCGGAGGTACGAGTCCCGGGCAGGTGCAGGACCGATGCAGTATGCCTCGTCGGCATAGCGTACGTGCAGTGCATTGCGGTCCACCTCGGACCAGATAGCAACGGTCTCCAGCCCCAACTCGCGACAGGCGCGCAACACCCTGACGGCAATTTCACCACGATTGGCGACGAGAACCTTTTTGAACATCCTCTACTCCGGACGGAGGTCCAAAGATGGGAGACGAAAGCAACATCGCATGGTCTTTTATCCTCCGTTTTTGGTCGCTATCTCAGGAATTCCTCTAACCTCTTTTTGACAACCGGCCACTCTGTATCGACAATGCTGTACATCACCGTATCCCGCACATAGCCTTCGCGAATAACCATGTGCTTGCGCAAAATACCTTCCTTCACGGCACCCAACCGTTCGATGGCGCGTTGGGAACGGACATTGCGCGAATCAGTCTTGAGTTGGACCCGGAGACAGCCGAGGGTTTCAAACGCATGGCAAAGCAAAAGATACTTGCATTCGGTATTGAGAGCCGTGCGCCACACCTCCGGCGTCAGCCAGGTTCCCCCAATCTCCAGCCCGCGGTCCGTGGGGCGGATATCCATGTAACTGGTAACTCCGACGGCGCGGTCATCGGAACGGCGGACGATGGCAAACCAGACTGTTTGCCTGGTTTCCATTTCTTTGCTCGCCGAAACGAGCCAGTCGTGCATAGCAGCGTGGGTCCGGCGAGGGCTGACGGTCAAGAATTCCCAGATTTCTAGAGGCTGTGCGGCGGCGACCAGGTCGTTTTCATGCTGGAGACCGAGGGGTTCAACGCGGACATGGGTCCCTTCAAGCGCAACCGGCAATATATGTATCAAAGCGGAATATTCCCATGTTTCTTGGGTGGGTTGGTGTCGCGCTTGTTTTGCAGCATCTCCAGCCCGGAGATAAGCTTGGCGCGCGTCTGGTGGGGCTCTATGACATCGTCGACATATCCGCGTCCTGCCGCAACGTACGGATTGGCAAAATGGTCCCGATAGTCCTGCACCAACTTTTGCCGGGTGGACTCGGCGTCCGCCGCTTGAGTGATTTCTTCCCGGTAAATGATGTTAACGGCGCCATCCGGTCCCATGACGGCGATTTCAGCAGTGGGCCATGCATAGTTCAGGTCGCCGCGGATGTGCTTACTGCTCATAACATCGTACGCGCCGCCGTACGCCTTGCGGGTAATCACCGTAATCTTCGGCACGGTTGCCTCGCAGTACGCGTACAAGAGTTTGGCACCGTGCTTGATAATGCCGCCGTGCTCCTGTCCGACCCCCGGCAGGAATCCCGGCACGTCTTCGAACGTTATGATAGGGATATTGAAACAATCGCAAAAACGCACAAAGCGGGCACCCTTGCCAGAGGAATTGATGTCCAACACGCCCGCGAGCACGATCGGCTGTTGCGCGACGATCCCAACCACACGCCCATTAAGCCGGGCGAAGCCGACGACGATGTTCTGCGCGTAATGTTCGTGTACCTCGAAAAAGTCGCCGTCGTCCACCACGCGATGGATGATATCTTTCATGTCATACGGCTTGGTGGGGACATCCGGCACGATTTCGTCGAGGACTTCGTCGGCGCGCAGGGGATCGTCCACCGGGCGGACGAGAGGCGGCTCTTCCATGTTGTTCTGGGGAAGGAAGGAGAGAAGCTTGCGCAGCATTGAAACACCCTGCTCCTCATTTTCCGCCATAAAGTGCGCTACACCGCTCTTTTCATTGTGGACGGTCGCGCCGCCCAATTGTTCGTGCGTCACGTCCTCGTGCGTTACGGTCTTGACGACGTCAGGACCGGTGACAAACATGTAACTGGTATCCTTCACCATCAAAATGAAATCAGTGAGCGCCGGGGAATAGACGGCTCCTCCCGCGCAGGGTCCCATAACCGCGCTGATCTGTGGAATAACACCACTGGCGAGCGTATTACGCAAAAAGATATCCGCATAGCCCCCGAGGCTAACGACGCCTTCCTGGATGCGGGCGCCGCCGGAATCGTTAAGCCCGATGAGCGGCGCTCCGTTTTTCATGGCGAGGTCCATCAGGCGCACGATCTTTTCCGCGTGTGCTTCGCCGAGACTGCCGCCGAACACCGTGAAATCCTGCGAGAACACATAGACCAGGCGGCCGTTGATGGTCCCGTATCCAGTTATCACGCCATCGCCGTAGACGCTTTGGTTATTGTTCCCATACGCCGTGCGCTGGGTAACAAATGCGCCCAATTCCTGAAACGAACCCTCGTCCAAAAGAAGGTCGATGCGCTCGCGCGCCGTCAATTTGCCTTTCGAGTGCTGCTGGTCGATTCGCTTGGCGCCGCCTCCGAGGCGTGCTTCTTCACGCCGCTGGCGCAGCTCCAGGATCTTGGGATCGATGGCCATTATTTACTCTCCAACGCGCTCCTGGCGATAACCATTCTTTGAATCTCACTGGTCCCTTCGTAGATCTCCGTGATCTTGGCGTCGCGAAAGTAGCGTTCGACGGGCAGTTCCTTGCTGTAACCGATCCCACCGTGGACCTGAATCGCCTTGGTCGTGACCCACATGGCGGTCTCACTGGCATATAACTTTGCCATAGACGCTTCGCGCGAAAAGCGCTCGTGCCGGTCCTTTTTCTGCGCCGCTAGGTAAATCAGCATCCGCGATGCTTCAATCCGCACAGCCATATCGGCGAGCATGAATTGAATGGCTTGGAATTCAGCGATTCTGCTCCCAAAGGCCGACCGCTCCTTGGCGTACGCGACGCTCGCTTCATATGCCGCCTCAGCGATCCCGAGTGCCTGCGCGGCAATTCCAATCCGCCCCGCGTCGAGGATACTCATCGCTATCTTAAACCCATCACCGTCATTTCCGATGCGGTACGAGAGCGGTATCCGATAATTTTCGTAGGTGCATTCGCAGGTGGCGCTGGCGCGGATGCCCAGTTTCGGTTCGGTCTTGCCCACTTCAAAACCGGGCAATTTCGTATCCACGACCAGACACGCCGTTCCGCGATGCTTGAGTTCGGGTTGGGTAGCAGCAAACAAGATGATGTAATCGGCTACCGGCCCGCTGGTCACCCAAGATTTGCGCCCGTTGACTACGTACTGATCACCTTGGAGCACTGCGCGCGTTTTCATATTGCCCGCGTCACTGCCCGACTGCGGCTCGGTCAAGGAATAAGCGCCCAATTTCTTTCCGGATGCCACGGGCACGAGGAATTTTTGTTTTTGTTCCTCCGTGCCGAACTTGTTGAGTCCGTAACAGACAAGCGAGTTGTTCACGCTCATGATGGTGCCGTGGGAAGCATCCACCTTGGAAACCTCTTCGATCGCGAGCACATAACTCAAGCAGTCGAGGCCGCCGCCACCGTATTCCTGTGGAACCTCGATACCCAACAAGCCAAGCTCGCCCAGCTTTTTCACCGTCTCGCGAGGGAACTCCCCGGTCTCGTCTATCCGGGAGGCAATGGGCGCAATTTCTTTCTGGGCAAATTCACGCGCGAGATCCCGAATCGCAATTTGCTCTTCAGACAGTTCGAAATTCATGGTTGTGTTCTCCAATCCCTACAATACTTCCACCGCCATCGCGACCGCCTCACCGCCGCCCAGGCAAAGAGAGGCAACCCCGCGCCGGGCGCCGCGATCTTGCATGGCATAGAGCAATGACACCAGGATGCGCGCTCCACTTGCCCCGATAGGGTGACCGAGCGCCACCGCTCCACCGTTCACGTTTACCTTTGCCCAATCGATGCCCAATTCCTGCCCATCTGCCAGCACCTGCGCGGCAAAAGCCTCATTGATCTCAAAAAGGTCCACGTCCCTCAATTTCCATTCCGCTTTTTCCAGTGCTTTGCGCACGGCATAGATGGGTGCCCAAAAGATATGCTTGGGATTCACACCGGCTTGAGCATAACTGACGATCCGGGCCAGGGGTTTCAATCCTTCAGCTTGAGCGATTTCCTCGCCTACTAAAACAACCGCCGCGGCTCCGTCGCTCAGTGGAGGAGCATTGCCTGCCGTCACCGTCCCGCCCTCCTCAAAAGCAGGTTTCAGCTTTGACAATGCCTCCAGCGACGTATCTGCACGCGGCGTTTCGTCGGTGTCGAAGAACACCGTGCCTTTTTTAGTTTGAATCGGGACTGGAGCGATTTCGGCTTTGAACTTGCCGTTCTGAATCGCTGCCGTGGCTTTTTGGTGGCTATGGAAGGAGAACTCGTCCTGCATCCCACGTGAGATCCCGCACTCGCGTGCGATAAATTCCGCGGCGCGTCCCATGTGCCAGTTCTCAAAAGCACACCACAGACCGTCGTGGACGGTGGCATCCAGGATTTCGCCGGTACCCAACCGATAGCCAAAGCGAGCGCTGGGCAAGAGAAAAGGACCGCGGTTCATATTTTCCATGCCGCCTGCCACCATCACATCGGCATCGCCCGCGCGGATCATCGCGCTGGCGAGCATAGCAGCTTTCAAGCCGGATCCACAGACCTTGCCGATTTGCGTCGCGCTGACCGTGTCCTTTAGCCCGGCTTTCAAGGCAGCCTGGCGACCGGGTGCCTGGCCCAATCCCGCCCCTACCACGTTGCCCATAATGACTTCTTCAATCCGGTCTACCGCAATGCCCGAACGTTTAACCGCCTCGCGCACAGCAACGGCGCCGAGTTCAGTTGCTGGCGTGTTTGTCAGAGTCCCCTGGAATTTGCCGATGGGCGTCCTTGCTCCGCCGACAATCAATACCTCACGTCTTTGTGTGGTCACAATCCTTCTCCTTTCGTGCGCTTTTGTCTTGATCAGCCAGTAGAGTTGATAACTGCCATTTTACCAAAAAACACGCCGTTTGGGAAATGGGATGGCGCGTGGTCACCCGGTCGCGCGCGGCTTTTTGTCTAGCGCGCGCTGCTGCCAGATCAGGAAAGTTCCAAACAGTCGCAACAGACCTCCCGCGATCAGCATGTTCTCGATTCCAATCCTGTCCACGAATACCGTCGAAATCAAAGGGGCGGCAAAGGCAGCTACATTCACGAGCGTATTGTACGCGGCAATGCGAGCCGGACGCTGGATCGGGGTCCCGCACACTTCGAGGAGACCATTGAAGAACGCGAGCACCTGCCCAGAACTGAATATGCCGCCCCAAAAGGCGACAAAGAGGATCCAGTAGAGGGAGGGGATTAGGGGCGTGAGCAGAGCATAGCCTGCCAACCCTGCGGTCGTGATGATCATGGCGATTCGATTGCCGCGCCGCGCCGTCAGGCGACCCCATAATGGATAGAAAAGGATCGTCGTTCCACTGGCCACCATGTTAATAAGCCCGATCCATCCTTCACTCGCATGGAGACTCCGAACGACGTAAATCGAATAAAGCGGGACGGTGAAGAATAGCCCCCATTGAAAGGCAAACGACGTCAAGGTAAAACGGGCAAAGTTGGAGCTGGAGCGAAAGATGGAGAAAAATCCACCCAAGCCAGGATTCTGAGCCGGCATACGCGGCACTGGCGGAGCGGGTGTGGGAGGGAGTTGAATCCGCGTCAGGTAATAAGAACTCATCAGCGACGCGGCAAACGCCAGCGTAAACAGGACCGTATAGTTGAGCGGGAAAACGAACCAGTCAAGGAACTTGCCGCCGATGAGCGCAGTCGCCGTACTCGTAATTCCGATCAGAGCATTCCGCACGCTGACAATGTGCGCCCTTCTTTCGGGCTTGACGACGGCGGCGAACATCGTCGTGAACGCGATGTTGGCGACGGACTGCGGAATCGTCAACAGAGTCGATAAGATGACGACACCCCATGCCGATCCGGTCGCGAGGAAAAGGGGCAAAAGCCCCATGACGAGGTACCCTGCCCGGTACAGCACACCCGTGACGAGCAGAACGGAAAGAGGACGCGTTTCGCGTTCGACGAACACACTACCCGGCATTGAAACGAATATGGTAACGAACGCGGGCAGTGCCGAGAGCAAACCGACTTGCGTATCACTCCCGCCCAGCCGGATGATAAAGACGGAAACGAATGATGTTACTACTCCTGCAAGTACTCCGAACCAGGCGATATCACCATACAAGTTCCATGCATTTTGCGATTCGACGGTCTTGCGCGGCTTGAACGCGGTCAGAACATTTTGTTTGACATGCATGGACCAAATCGATTTATCATTTTCCATCGAACAAAGAAAAAGCGGGATTGTCAGCCCGCTTCTAGACCTCCTCAGTTTTGAACGCCTCGAGTAGGCTATCATACGTTTGCGGTAACAACTCGGGGATCATCCGTATGTCCGCCAGGACAGGCATAAAGTTGGTGTCTCCATTCCAGCGCGGTACGAGGTGAAGGTGAACGTGGTCCTCTACTCCAGCCCCGGCGACGCGGCCCAGATTGGCGCCGACATTGAATCCTTGAGGGTTCATGACGCGCCGGAGAGAGCGAATCCCTCTGCCGACCAGGAGCATCATGTCCTTCAGCGTCTCGGGATCTAGCGATTCCAGTTCGCCCGTATGCTCATATGGCGCCACCAGCATGTGCCCATTGGCGTAGGGGAATAAATTCAGCATCACAAAAGCGCGCTCGCCGCGCGCAAGGACCAAGTTCTCGCGGTCCTTTTCAGGACTGGCTAGAATCTTGCTGCAAAAGATGCAGCCGCCGGTTTCGGCGCCTTTGGGTGCCTTCAAGTAAGCCATCCTCCACGGAGTCCACAACCGCTTCATGCGCCAACTCCAATTCCCTACTTCCTCACCCCTCGCTCGTACACCTGCGGATTCACGCATGTCGGTAATCTATCCCCACGCAACCCGGCGAGCAAATTGGCCGCTGCCATCTGCGCCATCTTGCCCCGAGTCGTTACCGACGCGCTGGCGATATGCGGAACGACGAGACAATTCGGCAGGGAAAGCAGGGGACTGTCTATCGGGATTGGCTCCGGCTCGGTCACGTCCAGCGCCGCGCCCCCGATCCTGCCTGATTTCAGGGCATCATACAAGGCCTGGGGATCGACAATCGGGCCACGCGCGGTGTTAATGAGGATGGACGTTGGCTTCATTTTGGCAAAAGCGGACGCATTCATCATGTGGTGCGTCGTCTCGTTCAGATCGGTATGTATAGTGACGAAATCAGATTCGCGGAGTATCGTATCCATATCCGCATACGCCACTCCCATGGATTGCTCCAGATCCTTGCGCCGATAGACGTCATAGTAAAGGACGCGCATTCCGAAACCGGACGCGCGGGCGGCCATTCCCTGACCGATCCGACCGAAACCGACGATACCCAACGTGCCGCCGTGAATATCCTGTCCCATCAACAATAGGGGCCCCCAGGTCTTCCATTTGCCTGCGCGCACGTAGTCGATCGATTCCTGAATCCGGCGCGCTGCTGCCATCAACAGAGCGAAAGCCAAATCGGCAGTGGTATCGGTCAATACACCGGGAGTATTGCCGACCGGGATCCCGCGTTCCGTCGCCGCCAGAATATCGACGTTATCATAACCGACCGCAAAATTCGAAATGACTTTGAGGCGGGGGTTCAGGTCCATTAAAGCCGCGTCAATCTTGTCGGTGAGAAGTGAGAGGAGACCGTCTACTTCGCGCACTTCGCGCAGCAGGATGTCGTGCGGGGGCGGGAGTTCATCCTCCCAGAGCTTCATATCCGTCGCTTCACGTACCATCGCCAGCCCTTCTTCGGGCATCCGGCGAGTCACGAAAACTCTTGGTCTTGGCATCCGCGGCCTCCAAAATTTTTCCGGCGGCAGTGTAGCATACAAGAGTAGATGCGTCAAGACTAACGACGAAAATTCATTGTCCCCATAGAGGCTCCGGTCACCTACAGCGACAGGAATTCCGATTTGAGTCGAGGCGCGAGGGATGATATAATGCAAGCAATGGAGAACGTTGGACCGGCGATTCAGGTCTCTGCTATTACCGGCGAACTGGGTACACGCCGGTTCGGGCGGCAGGTAATCTACCGCGCGTCGGTCAATTCGACCAATGATCTCGCCAAGGACTTGGCAGATGCCGGCGAGCCGGAAGGGACCCTTGTTATCGCCGACGAGCAAACGGCGGGACGTGGGCGCATGGCTCGCGGGTGGGTTGCTCCCGCCCGTTCGTCCATTCTCATGTCAATCATTCTGAGACCGGCTCTGGCGCCTCACCAACTCGCCCGCGCGGTCATGGGTTTGGCGCTCGGCGCCTGCGACGCTATCCACATGGCGACAGGGTTGGACGCGGCCCTAAAATGGCCGAATGACATTCTAGTAAATGGCAAAAAGTGCGCCGGACTTTTGGCAGAAGCGAAAATCGTCGGCGAGCAAGTGGAATATCTCATCGCGGGGCTGGGGATAAACGCGAACTTTGCAGCGGCTTCCGTCCCGACGATTCCATCAGAGGCAACGACGATTGCCGACGAATTGGGCGGGCCCCTGGCGCGTGAGCCATTGGTGCGCGCGATTCTCACCCGGAGCGAAACCTATTATGACCGTATGAATGCAGGGGAGAATCTTCGGCAAGAGTGGGCGGCGCGCCTGTCGACTCTGCACCGCCAAGTGCATGCCCTGACACCATGGGGCAAAGAAGTAGGGGTTGCGGAAGGCGTTGACGACGACGGCGCACTCGTCGTGCGCCGCGCAGACGGTTCGACAATCGCTCTGTGGGCAGGAGACGTGACGTTGACCTCCCGCCCATGACGGTTGTCAAAAGGAGGATAGTATGGAGGACTCTAGTTTTGGGAATCTCACTTATCGACACTGGTTCTTTATCTCATTACTTATCCTCGTGAATATTGTTATCCTAGGTTGTTTCGTTCTCGCTATCTTCGGAAAAATGTCACTCGGATGAGGAGTGGCGGGGCGTCCCCGCCACCATTTACGGCTCCAAGATCAACAAACCCTCTTTCACCTTGTCCAAGTCGGCGCGGTCAAAGTAAAAGGGGGCATACCGCACATCCCGCCACAGCGGCACCATGTCGGCATAGTGCTTGCTCATTGGCAAGCCGGACTGTCCTGTAGTATGTATCTGCAGGGAATTGCCCCAGTTGGAGAGATCCAGAATCTGCCGCATGGAAGAGACTGATGTGACGGCATAAGGCGTATTGTCTTTGAATGAGGTAGCAAAAACAGTATATACACCGCCGGGAACGGCGACGGGTCCCGCGTTAAAGAGTAGATTGAGCGGCTGTATGCTGCCGAACGGATGAGCGAAGGTCGCCGTGTGCAAGCGTGACCAATGCCAATCGCCCGGTGCATCCCCAAACTGACTCCCCAGCCAATCCACGGCTTCGGCAAAACTCTTTTTCAAGACGGCATCGCGACCATCCTTACCCCACCAGTCGCTGTTCGGTTGGTCCAGCAAGCCCACCACCACACGCCGCGGATAATTGTCGTCGCCGCGATAGTCTTTGAAGAGGTCCTCCCCAAGGGTCTTGGCGAAAAGGTTGGTGAGCAAACGTTGATAGGTCACCTCCAGGATCGTTCCGCCGATATTCTCCTGTGTCAATCGTCCATCCCAGGCTTTGACCTGGTCCATGGCGCGCTGTTGAAGAAAACCCTCAGGCGTAAGGGCGACGAGGTGCTTTTGCAATTCCACTTCCGGTATCGAATAGACATCGCCCTGGATGGCCTTTATGTCATCCACCGACAACTTGTCTTTTGCCTTCAACAAATCGAGAATGCGCTGTTCACGATAGGGTGCAGCCCAATCAGCCGTGATCCAGTATTTGTAGGTGTACGGCACGACTTTGTTATTGGCGGTTGCGACATAATGGGTCGTCGGGTTGAAAACGAACGGCAGTTCGTCAAATGGCACATAGCCGGTCCATTCGTACTCCCCGGTTCCAGGCGCGGGAACAGTACCGTCTCCTTTCGCCCGCACCGGCACCCTGCCCGGCATCTGGTACCCGATGTTTCCATCCACATCCGCATAGACAAAGTTCTGCGACGGCACATCCCAGAACTTGAGCGCTGCGCGAAACTCGTCCCAGTTCTTCGCCCGGTCGACTCCCATTACGGATGAAAAGAGGCGACTGCGCTCTCGCAAAGCCGTCCACTGCAAAGCCAGTGGCTGGGTAACCCCGGTAAGCACCGGCGTCATAATAGGGCCGTGGCGCGTGATCTGAACGTGAAGGGTCTCTGAGACCACACCCTTGACCTTGATGGCTTCGTCCACTACTTGCATATCTTCCCATTTGCCCTGAAACTCGTATTGGCTGGGATTCTGCGGATTGATTTTTTCTATGTACAGGTCCTGGACGTCGGGACCGACATTCGTCACACCCCATGCAATCCGGTCATTGTGCCCCACCACGATGCCCGGCACACCGGGGAAGGTATAGCCCGCGACGTTATACGGGCAGGCATCCGTGACCGGAACACAATGGAGCCCGTTCTCATACCAGATTGACGGCATCTGGATCCCGAGGTGTGGGTCATTGGCAAGGATCGGCTTGCCTGTCGTCGATTTCGCGCCGTCGATGACCCAGTTGTTGGACCCAACATCCGCCACACGCAAACCGAGAGAGGCATCAATCTCACCAATGCTTTTCAGGTTCGGCTTACCGATGGAGATGAGCGACGGGTCCATTTCCAAATTGCGGAGCTGCGGCTTGAATTCCTTCATCTCGGGTGAAATGATAAAAGGCCCCGCATCGGGGTAAGGCGGCATCAGTTCTTTCGCCCTGGCCGCGCCCACCTTTTCGATGATACTGGCGCGTACGAGTTCGGCTTCATAATTCCCGCCCAGGTTATATGCCATCACTTTGCCCCAACCCAGCGTATCGACGACTTCCCAAGGCGCGGGCTTGAATCCAAGAATCGTGAATTCCAACGGCAAACTGTCTTGATGCGTGGACACGAAGGCATTCACGCCATTCGCAAACATCTGGAGCGGACGCTTGTCCTCCTCGCTCATGGCCGCGACATCAGCCTGTGCCGCCCGAAACAAGCCGATGGTCCGCAGGTACCGGTCTTGCTTGATCGTCGTCGCACCGAAGATGTCCGAGAGCGTGCCGCGTGCAATGTGGCGGTTGTATTCCAAATGCCACAGGCGGTCCTGTGCTTGCACATAGCCCTGGGCAAAAAACAAGTCGTCCGCATTATCCGCATAGATGTGAGCCACACCCATCGGATCGCGAACGACTTGGACCCTGGACTTGATTCCTGTCACATGCAGATTTCCATCAATCTGCGGGAAAGTCCTGGAAATGAACCAATAGCCGCCACCGGCACCGGCGACCACCAGGATGACGATAACGGCGAGTAAAATGAGAACGATCCTTTTCAGTAGTCGCATTTTTCCCCCTTCAAGATTAGAATGGGAATAATAAACCCGCCGGCGAGAGGCGCCGCCGGCGGGTTGGTGTGGCGCATAGGGGGTTCGAACCCCTGATCTCCGCCTTGAGAGGGCGGCGTCCTGGTCCACTAGACGAATGCGCCGCAGTCATTTGGACTGGGGATATTATATATGGGAATGGGCACAGCGTCAAATTGATATGCTCAATTGAGACTGAAATTCTTTATTTTTTGCTTTGTTCTGCTTTGATGCTATAATGCGCTCGTGAATTTTATATATCCGCTGCTCGTGGTGCTCTTGGCGGTCTTTGCCATCGCACCGCTGGAATACCCGGGGGCTTTTCAATCCCACACCGGCTTGCTACCCGTCTACAACCTCATCAATCTCGACCAGAATCCACTCCAATTTTTCAACTGGGCGCCCACTCTAGGACGCACGTTTGACCTCTTCCGTTCGGAAGGTGTTCTGCCCTACCTCGCCGCCGAAATTCTTCACCTTATCGGTTTCGGTTATCTTGATTCCATCAAGATCGTTTATGCACTCGCCTGGATCGCGAGCGGATTGACGATGTATGCGCTGGCGCGGCAGTGGTTGAGCGAGCACGGCGCGCTTCTCGCTTCTGCCGTATACATCTACCTGCCCTATCACCTCGCGACCATATATGTTCGCGGTGCGTTCGCGGAATCCGTAGCTTGGGCAATCTTCCCAGTCGGTCTGCTTTCAATAGCCCATTCACAATCCTTGCCGTCCACGCAGGCGCAGGTTTTGACGATTGACGGTTGGAAAACTACATTCAAGCGGGCTATACCCTTCATAGTCTTGTTCCTCACCCAGCCCGGGATGGCAATTCTCTTTGCCATCGTCGCCGTGGCAGTCGCGGGGGCGCTATATGGGTGGACACGCATAGGGATGCGGCCGATCCTGACCTCTGCAATCGGTGGGCTTGCCATCGGACTGATTCTCGACCTGCCTGCCATTCTGCGATACGGAGCGAACATCCTCCGTGATGGATTCAATTCGAGTTTCGTTCTCCCATTCCAATTATTCTCGTCGCTCTGGGGCTATGGCACGAGCACGGGCAGTTTTCTGGACAAGTTCCCTTTTCAACTCGGCGTTGTGCCCGTGGGCCTTGTCATCATTGCCGCCGCGCTCGCATGGCAGGACAGACAAAGCAACCGGAACACCTCGCGTCGGCTCGTCTCCGTCTTTGCCGGTATTGCCATTATCGTCTCCCTTATGACGTTCGAAATTGCGGCACCGCTTTGGAAAGCCTTGGGTGTTTTTGCCGTGTATCCATGGCAATTACTCGCCTTCGTCGGGCTGGCGCTGGCAGTCGCCGCGGGAACCGTTGTTGAGTTCGATGAGCGGCTGGCGCGACCTGCTATGACCGCGGTGCTGGTAGGGCTCCCCGTGGTTGCCAGTTATGGTTATCTGGCGCCGCGTTTTATTGACTTTACCCCACTACGTCCCCAGATAGCAGTTTTCGGCGACAACGAGATCGCACTCCTCGACTATCGTATCGTCGGACCTCTGCGACATGGCGCGACGCTGCGGCTCCAGATGCAGTGGCAAGCCCTACGCGAGGTGGATCATGACTATACGGTCTTCGTTCATGCCGTGAATGAGGATGGCAATACCTATGGCGAGCAAGACTCGAAACCTCTGGACGGCGCGTTGCCGACGCTCCAGTGGTCACAGGGGCAGGTCATTTCGGATACGCACACCATCCAGATTGACGTGGAAGGTCCGCGCGAGGGCTATCGGCTTGAGGTTGGATTATACCAAACGGGCAACGGAAATCGCGCCCGGATGGACAATGGAAGCGATGTCTTGATCCTGCCTCGACCCGGCGATCCGGAACCCATCATCAGCGATCAAATTCCGCTTGCCAAGTTGCCTTAAGGGTCCAGACACAAAACGCCCCTGCGCGGACAACAACATTTCGCATATCCGATTACGCATGGCATATTAAGCACTACCCTCCATCCGTTCATGAAACGCATCGATCCCTATCTTGTCCTATTGCTCGTTTTTTCGGTCTTTGCCATTGGACCTCTGCTCGCGCCCGGTTACTTTTGGGGCGCGCATGATGGGCGGCATTCGGTCTATTTCCTGTTTGAATTTGATCGCTCGATTCAGGACGGCATTTTCTATCCGCGCTGGGCTCCCGATTTCACCTTCGGCTACGGCTACCCGCTGTTCAATATCTATGCGCCCGGTGCCCTCTACGCCGGCGAAGCCCTCCATCTCCTGGGCTTTGACTATGTCACGGCGACAAAAATCATCTTCGGACTGGCAATCCTCCTATCGGGTCCCGCCATGTTCGGTTTCGTCAAGCGCCTGACCGGTTCCAGCCCAGCCGCTTTCCTGTCCGGGCTGATGTATGTGTATATGCCTTATCACATCTCTGACATTTATGTGCGGGCAGCGCTGGAGGAATCGGTAGCGCTAGTCTTTTTGCCGCTAGCGCTCTGGTGGTTTTACGAGACTGTCGTACGACCAAGTCGCATTAGCATCGTCGCCGCCGCTATGGCATATGGCGCCATGGCGTTTACGCACAACGGCATCACACTTCTTTTTACGGTTGTGCTCGGCGCCTGGGTACTCTTTTTGATGCTGGGTGAACTGAGAAAAAAAGGGCTGCGCGTGACCAAACGTGCAGTCGTCAGTCAGTTTATCCAGCTGGGGTTGCCTTCTCTCTCGGCGCTCGTCCTTGGAATTGGGCTGGCGGCGATTTTTCTCCTGCCGGGCGTGCTGGAATATTCCTCCGTGCGGACCGATCAATGGCTCGCTGGACAGGCCGACTATTACAGCTATGCAAATCATTTCGTCTATCTGTTTCAACTCTTTGATCCCAATTGGGGATTTGGCATCAGCGTACCGGGACCGCATGACGGCATGTCGTTCCAGCTTGGAGTCGTTCCGGTTCTTTTGGCGATCTTTTCGATCCTTGCCATCTCCAGAAATCCGAACGGTACGCGCCGGTTCTGGCTATTCTTTCTAGGAATGACGCTGCTCGTGGCGCTACTCATGTTTGGGGTTTCTCTGCCCATTTGGAAGTCCCTTTCCATCCTCTGGTTTGCCCAGTTTCCTTGGCGACTGCTTGCCCTGACCATGGTCTCACTCGCCATTCTGGCGGGCACAATCGCCCTGACTGAGAACCCGCAAGAGGAGGGACGCGGCTTTTCGCTACCCATCCTCTTGCTGGGCGCCCTCATTCTACTTGGCAGCTATCCCTATCTGACCTCCCAGATGCAGCTTCAGGCAAAGGAAGGACCGGTCAGCATCCTGGGATTGTTTAAATTTCAGCAGAGCGCCGGCGAGATGACCGGCTCGACAAAATGGGTGAAAGAGATACCCACCTGGTCGGATATGGCAGATGTCTACTTTGCAGGCAGAAAACTAAAGACGAAAATCGACCTCACCACAGAGCCGCAACCGGATTGGGTGGGCGTGGACCAAACCGGCAAAGGTTTGCGAGCGAACGGCGAGCGGGTCCGCATTGACACGTCGAGCGATAATACCCCCATTGTGTTCAATACCTTTTACTACCCCGGTTGGCGTGCCTACCTCACCCCTGAAAACAGCGACACCGTAATCCGAGAATTGAAGATTGAGCCGGTTGGCGATCTGGGACGTATGCAGGTTCTCGTGCCGGCAGGACGCTATTGGCTTATTTTGCGCTTTGAGGATACTCCTCCTCGGATAGCGGGAGAATGGATTTCGATATTCAGCATCCTGTTCTCGCTCGGGTTGTTGATCTGGGACGTGAAGACCAAAAGGAATGCCCGTGCGCTCGCTTCGCCTTGAGCCGCGCCTGGTCTTGCTCTTCGCTTTTTCCGTCTTTGCATTGGCGCCACTAACTGCGCCCGGTTATTTCATTTACGGGCATGACGCACGCCATTCGGTGTACTTTCTCCAGATGTTCGACCTGTCAATGCGAGATGGCGCCTGGTATCCGCGCTGGGCAACTGACATGGTCTTTGGGTACGGGTATCCTCTCTGGATCATCCTCGCGCCCATGCCGTTTTTCATCGGGCAGGCGTTTCATGTGGTGGGGTTTGATTTTGTGAGTGCGGTCAAGGCCGTTGATGGGCTGGCATTGTTTTTCTCCTCGCTAGCCATGTACCTGTACGCCTCCCGTGTGCTCAACAAAAATGCCGGATTGGTCGCGGCGGTCGCGTATACCTATGTCCCTTATCATTTGGTGGACCTCTATGTGCGTTCGGCGCAAGCAGAACTCGTCTCTTTTATTTTTCCACCCCTCGTCCTCTGGGCGTTTCATCAATTGGCGAAGACCCGACAGTCTCGGTACATACCTCTGGCAGCGCTCTCTTACGCCGGGCTTGTGCTCGCGCATATCTCAATGGCGGTTGTTTTTACGCCCATCATCGGCATCTATCTTATCTTACTGTTTTTTTCTTCTCGCTCTGGCAATTTCCACTGGCGATTTGCGCTTTATAGTTTCTGCACCATTGCGCTTGCTCTCGGATTGGCAGCCGTATTCCTGCTCCCGGTCCTGATGGAGCAAAAATATCTGACCAGCGACCCGCTGATCGGCGGTTTTTTCAATTACCGCAAGCACTTTGTTAATGCTTCGCAGCTCCTTTCACCCTTCTGGGGGTATGGCTATGCAGGGGAAAACGGTAACGACCGGTTTTCGCTTCAACTGGGACTGATGCCCATCTTGCTCGCGCTGGTTGGGTTGGGGGCTTGGAAAAGAGTGGATCACACCGCCCAACGTCACATGGCCTTTTTCGCGCTGGTCGTCGCGGCGGTCGTTTTGGCGATCCTGCCAGTCTCGGCAGGGGTGTGGGAACCGTTCTCCGCCGTGGTTGCATTCGTTCAGTTCCCGTGGCGTCTATTGATCGTCGCAGGATTTGCCCTGGCATTCCTGTCCGGTGCGGCGCTCTACGTCTTGGCGGACGAGGGGAACGGTTTCGTCCCTGCGCTCATCGTCGCACTGATGTTTGTGGTGGCAAGTTACGCTTACACAGAGCCCCAGCACACTGAAGCAGTCTTTAACTATCAGACGCAAATGGAATTCGAGGTCAAGGACCGCGAGCTGTTGGGCGACACGATATGGATGACGGGTGAGCGGCCGCAGGACTCACCACTCGTAGAGCAGTATTTGAGTGGCGCGATACTTGAAAAAGCCGTCGCGCTCGACGATGGCGCTAAGGTCGAGATGCTCAGGCATGGGGGACAATCAGACGAGATTCGTGTACAAGCCGCGACACCCACCCGCGTAATGTTTTACACTCGCTATTTCCCAGGATGGGCCGCAACCCTGGATGACAAGGCCCAGCCACTCGAGCCGTACGGAGACCAGGGGTTGATTCTGGTGAATGTGCCGGCAGGATCACACATCGTCCGCTTACGCTACGAGGGGACTGGCGCGCAGCAGGCGGGGGCAATCATTTCGGGTGTCAGTTTACTCGTAACGTCGATATGGATAGCAATGTCCAGAAGGAAGAAGGCCAATCCATCCATTGTCTTTTGACTTTTGCACAAGGTCTGTTATAATAACAACATAA
This sequence comes from Acidobacteriota bacterium, assembly GCA_050257995.1. Taxonomy (GTDB): domain Bacteria; phylum Chloroflexota; class Anaerolineae; order UBA4142; family UBA4142; genus JBLMXX01. The sequence goes on from JBLMXX010000090.1 coordinate 18,916, forward strand.
TCTAGAGTTCGTGGTCACGCTTTGACGAACTAGCAATCCAATGGCTCTTCCCTCCATGTGCTAAAAGCCTACTCCCGTCCAACGCTTTGCGCGGGGATTCCTATAACGCCGCGAAAGACGAATTGGTGAGGAAAAACCTGTTATGACACCAGATCGCCCGACTTCCCCTCCCTCCCGGCCGGGCCACACGGAACCTTGGCGAATCGAACGAATGGTACAACGCGTACCTGCTCATCTCGGGGAGAATACCCGCGAACCCGTTTCGCCCTGGATTGTGATCGCGGGCGTGGTTTTACTGATCCTGGTATCCTGCGGAGTCCTGTTTGTCCTGATCGACGTGCCATCGCGCCTAGCGGGATTGGGATTCAAGGCACAGCCAACCGCAACGCGCACGCCGCGCGTCGTAACTCCGGGCGTTACCATCCTGCCCCCAACTCCGGCTCCTGCAACGCCGACCGCCGGACCGACTGCCGTGACGACGAAATACAAAGTCAAGGCGGGCGACACACTATCATCCATTTCGGCGAGGTACCACGTATCGATCGAGGCGATCAAGACCGCAAATGGCATGACCAATGATACGGTGAGAATAGGCGACGAGTTAACGATTCCCTTGCCGACACCGACACCGCCCGGTGGTGTCTCCATCCCACAGCTTCCGGCCTCCACACCGACTACTATTTCGCTCCAGTCACCCCCGTCTTCGGACGCTCCCGCGGCCACGCCGGGGGTCGTTCGTTACACGGTGAGTCGAGGCGACACATTGATCTCCATTGCCGCGGCGTATGGCTCGAGCGTAGATGCCATTCGGATCGCCAATCAACTGCCGGGTGATTTTCTCTCCGTCGGTCAGGTACTCCAGGTACCCTTGGAAGGGTGGACACCAACAGTGGTTCCGACAGGGGTCGCGATGGTTTCGCCGACACCGACAGCCCAGTTCGCCTATCGCGCTCCCAACCTGACATGGCCCCCAGATAACCAGGCGCTCAGGGGTAGCGGGGGCGCACCCAGTTTGGAATGGTCGTCGCCGGCGAGTCTCAAATCAGGTGAGTTCTACGTCCTCCATATTGACTATACGGTGAATGGAACGAAAAAATCCATTGTAAAGCAGATCAAGCAAGGGAACAGCTATTCCTTGACGGCAGCTGATTACCCCGGACCGAATGCCAGCGGCACGGAATTCTCATGGTATGTTCTAATCGTGAATTCAGGTCCATCCTCGTTGGTGAGGGCAGATGCCCAAAACCCGCAGGTCTTTGCATCCAGCCCGCCAAGTGAGACTCGTACGTTTATTTGGTACTAAAGACCTGCCAGTCAACACCAACCTGGCAGGTCGCTTTATTTTACCTCGTACTTTGCCAATACCACAGAATTGTCGGCACTGCCCGGCACCTCCAGCCGATCATCCGTCTCAGAGTCGTACCAACCCACTCGCACGGAATATTGTCCCGCCGGCAAGTTGCCCGGCACCTCTAACGTATACACTTCACGCACCATCTCCCCTGCCGCCCACCGGGTTGTTGGGTATGTCCCCATATGCGGCGCGTGGTCATCACCGGCGACTTTGCCGAGGCCTGTTTTTTCAAGCTGTACGAATGCTTTATAGCTTCGGTCCAGCGTATGTTTCGCCTGCCAGACGATGGCTAGTTTCCATATCCCCGCTTGTAGAGTCTCCGGTTGAGCATTCCAGCCCACCATCCCTACTGCGTTGCCGAAATCCGCCGACTGCAGGTCCAATGGCGGTGCTGGAGCATATATCTCGAATTTGCCAATCGTCTGGACAATGGCATAGTACCGGTCCAATGAAGAGACAAACTCGCGCGTAAAGCGGCGGTAATGGTCGACGTCCTCGCGGGTACCATGCTCCAGGATCACGAGTGGAA
>JBLMXX010000091.1:0-14281 GCA_050257995.1 Acidobacteriota bacterium
GAGATACGGTCGTGAGCGCCTGAACGGTTGAGCAAACGTCGTGCACAAAACCGGGCAAGGTCAGCTCCGCCGAACGGATTCCACCTCCGATCGTATCGTTCGCCTCATAAACACGGACCGAGCGGCCCGCGCGCGCCAGCGTAATGGCAGCGGCAAGTCCGTTCGGTCCTGACCCAACCACAATGGCATCACATTCGGAATGCGAGGACATTCTATTGGTTTCTACGAATTCTTTTCGACTCGAGCCACCGGACCGTCCACGGTGACGCGATAGGTCATGAGCGATTTCTTGGCGGGGCCGCGTATGACGGTCCCGTTCGTAACGTCGAACCGAGAACCATGCATCGGGCAGGTGATAACGCGTCCTTCCAGGGTGCCCTCGCTGAGCGGACCTCCGGCATGCGTACACTCCTCCTGAGTCGCGTAGAGGACACCGCCGACATTGTAGACGGTGACATTCTCATCACCCAGGCGGACCAGCCGTGTTTGTCCGGGCGTCAGTTCGATCGCGGGGAATTCGTTTTCCTTTAGGGTTTGTGCATCCTTCGCGGCGGGGGTGACGGTCACGTCCGGCACTTGGACACGGACCTGGCCGTCCTGCACGATGACGGGATACATGTCGAGTTTTGCATTCGGGTCCACGAGCAATTCGCCATTCGTAATGTTGTATTCAAAACCGTGCCACGGGCAGGTCAGCGTATCCCCCTCGAGAGACCCGGTTGCCACGGGACCACCCCGGTGGAGGCACACATTGTGCAGGGCATACCACTTGCCGTTGTGATGAAACACGCCGATGGAAAGGTCGCCAACATTGATGATCTTGCGGTCTCCTTCCTGGATCTCTTCCACCCGGGCCACGTTGATCTCCTTGGTGGGCACCATTTTGGCTTTGCCTTCCTCCGTTTGAAATGCAGTGTCGGCAAGGCGAGCCACGGCATCCTGATCAACGGGCACGAGCGCGTCAAAGGACTCGGCCTCGCGCTCATTACCATATGCCCGTGACAACATTTCGAGGAGGACCATCATCAGCTTGTCCCACGCTTCGACCGCGCGGACCTCAAATTCCTCGTCGGTGTGGCGCAATTCCCGGCTGAGTGCATCCGTGATGGCATGCTGGACGAAGCCGACCTGACCGATGACGTACCTCTCCGCGATATAGATGTGAGGATCGGCGCCGTGGGACGTATGGGCGCGTCCCACATAGTCGATGTAACGCGCATAGTCATCATCGTAAACGCCGGTTGCGGTCCGGAGCCAAAAGTTGGTCAGATGGCGCATGCGCAGTTCGACATAGGGTTGGTCGACCGAGCCGTCTTTTTTCAAAAAGACCCTGCGCGTGGGGGGATAGCGCAAGAGGTGCGCATAGAACTTGGTCACGATCTCGGGGATGTGTTTCTCGATAATGGGCTTGGACTGCTTGATCGTCTCTATGTCCGACGCCGTCAGGCCGACAAAATCAGACATGTATTTGAAATAGCGCCCGGAATCCTCGGCGCCTCGTTTTTGTGCAATGTCGGATGGGTTAAGCATGATGTTCCTCTTTATCTCCGCGGTTCAAGATTATCGCTGCGCGACGAGACGTCGCACCCAGCGAAGTGGCGCTGCCATTTTGTAAAGGATCGTCCGTACCCCTGCATTCTGCCAGACATTCTTTGCCTCTGACCATTGCCAGCGCGAATCCAATAACTCTCGGTGCATTTGGACCTGTCCTTGGATACCGAATCGAGTGGACAAAGATGTCAGGACATAAACCCAGTTCTGTTCTTGCCGGAGTGCGCCGCCCATCAGGATGTTACCGAGCTCGTAAATGGGATCCGTAGAGCGCTCCATGGATTGAATCTGGGCGACGACAGAGCCCTCTTCCTCGGCGACGCTGAAGGTGTTCCAGCCGGAAACTGGAAAGCCCTCCGGTGTCATCACCGTAAACATCTCATTGTCAGCATACAGGACCATGACGCCGGTGTCAACCGGGATGAGATTGGGCATGCCGGGGGCGATCGGAAGATTGAGGTTGATGAAAATAACCTTGCCAGGCTCAATTCCTGTCATCGGGGGGTAGAACTGCGAGTCCGAAGGTTGGAAAGAAGGGAATTCGGCTTTCCAAACCTGCATGACCTGAACGGGTGTCATCGCGAGTCCTGGCAAGCGAACACGATATGTTTTTTGCCACAGCTGCCCGAAACCTTGCAAGGGGCTTATCACCTGCCGCCCTTGTACATTGATGCTTATAGCGCCCGAAGGCACATCCGTTACGGCAAGTCTTGTGATCGGTTTTGCCCATGCGTCGTCGCGTGAGGCGGCGGAGCGGGTCGATTGCGCATCGGCTGGTCCTTCTGCCTGCAAATTGCTCATTGCTTTCCCCCGGTTCGTCGGATCGCATTTCGAATCCAACGAAAAGGCGCGGTGGCGAGGTATAGACCGGTCCAAATAGCGGCATTGTTCCGGATATTGCCAAAATACCGCCATTGCCACTTGGGGTCCAGGACTGCTACTTCCTGGTGTACCTCACCCATGACGCCAAAGTTTGCCGCCAATGCTTTGACGGTGTGCTGCCAGAACTCGTCTTCCATCTTGTCGGCGACGCCGATGCGCATGCCGATTTCATAAAGCGGATCGCTGGCGCGCAAGAGCGGCTGGATTTGGATAACGGTCGTGCCCTCGTCTTCATACGCGCTGAAGGTAATGAGTGCCGCGTACATATGGCCCTCGGGCGTCATAAACGTAAAGGATTCGTCGTCGGAATAGATCACCATGACGCCGGTGGAGAGACGCATCGGACCCGCCATTGCCAGGTCCAAAACGGCAACTTCGCCGGGCTGGATTTCGGTCAGGGGACCGTAGAATTTGTTGCCTTTGGGCCAGAACTCGGGGAATCGGCTTTTCCAGACCCGGATGGCCTCGATTGGCTTGACGTTTGCGCCGCTCAGCCGGACGCGATAGGTCTTTTGCCAGAGCTGCCCAAAACCTTGCAGCGGACCTGCCAGCTGCCGTCCATCCACGTTGAGGTTGACGGCGCCGGCCGGCAGTCCGGATACGCGCAACTTGGATACCGGCTTGGCCCATGCGGCATCGCGTGGATTCTCAACGCCGGGTGTTGAAGGTGGCATCGTCATAATATACTCCTCCGGTTACCGGGAAGCGGCACCCGTCACACGTTTGCCGCCGTCAGCGCTTCGGCTTCGGAATTGTAAACGCCGATGGCCTCGTTCAGCCGCGTGAGCGCAAAGATCTGCCGGTAATGATCGCTCAGCCCGTAGGTCAACAGTTTCTGTTTCTGCCGGTTGATGCGGATCAGGAGCGTGACCAACAGGCCGATACCGGAACTGTTCATGTACTCCATCCGGCTAAAGTTCAAGACAATCGCACGGGCATTATGACTGACGGCTTGGGTGTACGCGTCCATAAGCGCGTTTTCGGCAGCCGACGTCACTTCGCCTTCGATATCGACGATGCTTGCTTTATCAGTGGCGTGTCGAACGGTCATCGTCGCTTTGGCTGGGGACATTTTTTCTCCTTCCGTTAAGCCGCCGTCGCCTGGACGGTCTTGAGCGCGGCGGCTCTATCCGGGTAAATGTTCATGAAATCGGAAAGACGCGTGATGGTAAAAATCTCTTGATAGTGATCGCTCAGCCCGCAGGCCATCAGCCGGCAATTTGCCTGCCGTGCTTTGCTCATCAAGCTGACGATCAGCGCGATGCCGGTGCTGTTGATATAATCGACCCCGCTAAAATCCAGCAGAATAGCGCCGGGGCTTGCCATGCAAGCGTCGCCGTAGGCGGCGTTCAGCGCTTGTTCTGCAAAGGCGTTGATCTCGCCGTGAAGCTCGATGATCGCAACCCCGGGCAAGTGCTGCACGCGAGTCTCAAGCTGGTTGGCTGCCATGCGGACCTCCCTGCAAGGACATGACCAGTTCAATCGTGTGATGCCTGGTATCGCTCAACACGTGCATCTTATCCACCAGATTCTTGATGAGGAACAGTCCCCAACCGCGAGGAGACTGCAATCCGGCGAGTTTCGCTTCCAAGTCGGGCGTATTCGGAGCGGGAATCGGACGTCCACCTCCCTGGTCCGTGATAAAAATCCACAGCGTCGACTCTGATTTATAGACCTGGATCAAGACGGGTAATTCCGGCTGGTAGTGATTTCCATGCTCCATCGCGTTCATCGTTGCTTCCGCAACGGCGGTTTTCAAGTTTTCCAGCCGCGTGGTCGAGAACGCGAGATCGCGCACCAGCTCGGATACCCGATTCATCGCATCGTGCTCATTGCCGGGCTCGGAACGAAGCGAAAACTCGGAAAGCTTTTGCCAGGATTGGCCCTCCGGAGGCTGAAAAACAGGCTCTCTTTCATCTGATTTCTCTGAACTGGAACTCGCATCCTCCGATTCACATCTAAAAAGCGTCACCATCGTCACGTCATCCTCTTGCTCCCAATTGGGTCCAGTGAAAACAGACAATTGGTCCAGTAAGAAATGGATCAACGCGCTGCTGTCTACATGTTCTGCCATCAGAGTGCGCAGGCGGGGGAACCCAAACATCTCGCGTTGAGGATTATGCGCCTCTACGAGACCATCGCTATACAAAAGGAGACTGTCGCCGGGAGCCAGCATTCCTTCTTTTTCTTCGTATTTCATTCCCGGCATCAAACCTAGCGGCATGCCCGTGGCGAGGAGTTCTGTCACGTCTCCACTGGACCGCTGGATCGGCAGGTCGTGCCCTGCGTTGGCATATTGAAGACGTCCTGTTGCAGGATCGAGGATCGCGTACAGGCAGGTGACGAACATGTTCGGCGGGATTTCCGGAGCCAGCAAATCATTCGAGCGTTCCAGGGCGGCGCCGGGAGACAGGAGCCGTCGCATAGAGCCCCTGAGGATGGCTCGCAGGGTTGCCATTAATAGGGCGGCTGGAACACCTTTATCGGTCACGTCTCCAACGACGATTACAATCCGTCCGTCCGGACGCATGAAGAAATCATAGAAATCGCCGCCGACCGCGCGGGCGGGTTGGTAATGGACTGCCAATTGCCAACCCGAAATTTCCGGGACTTGTTTGGGCAATAGGGTCTGTTGAATCAATGCGGCCACCCGCAATTCCTGCTCCACGCGCTCGAATTCCTGAGCCTCGATCTGACGTTGGCGGACGAGTTGGGCGACGCGCACGGCAGGCGCGGCCTGGGTCGCGAGATTGTTGAGTAACCCGCTGTCGTCGGCGGAGTATTCCTGTTCGCTCAGCCGCGGCCCCAGATTTAGCAGTCCGATCAACTCACCCTGGCTCACCAACGGCACCGCTAGTTTGACGTCTGCTGCTTTCAGGGCTTTGAGCGCCGGCGAATTTAAGTTTACTTTGTCCACTTCAATCGGGCTCCGACTGTTTTGGAAGTAGGCGACAATGGGGTCGTTGGGCTCGATGTCAAGCGAGCGAATTTCCATTCGCTTTGGAGACACAGGCGCGTCAGTTTTCTTCTGGGCGGCGGCCCGATTGCCAGGTCTGGTAATCGCCTGCCAAAAATTCCAGAGTCGTATCGTCATTTCGGTCCTATTCTAAACCAAAACCGTCCTAAAATCGTTACGGGAATCGTTATGGTAAAGTGGCGGGCACCATCGGTCACACGATGCCTTTCCGATATTACTTTTCTCGCCGGGCTTGTATCGTCATGAGCCATAAACTCACATGCTCGGGCGCCATCGTCTCATGAACGACCTTCAGCAGGTCGTCCGTCAGATGATCGAGATCGACTTCATCGCGCAGGGTAGCGCCAAAGGCTGCCAGCGTCTTGGCGGCATCGTATCGTTGCCGGTAAAAACGGCGATCGATGGTATTTTGGATACGGTGCTGCAAAGGGCTGAACAGCCCGGCGATGATCAACGTGGAGGCGACGGTTACAATCTCCGGCTGCTGTTGACCGGTTAAGGAACGCAGGATACCTTGGAGGAGGATGACACTCGCTCCGTAAACCAATGCCAGCATCAACGTCAGAAGGCTGTAGACGAGAGCACGGTTGACGATGGGATCGATCGTCCAGAGCTTGTATCGCCGAATCGCGATATCAATGCTGATAGGGATGAGCGACAGTGATGCCGCAAAGAGCGCGATCCCGAGCATGTGATACACCACGCGCAGCCAACCGGGCTCCTGCAGGGAGGGCCAAATGAAAGAGGGCACAAGAAACGTCAGTGTTCCCAGGGTCGCCCCGGCAAAGCCGAGCAGTACCCACTTGGTCTGCAGTCTCTCGGACGGAGTTGAGATGGACTGGTAACGGTAGGCCTGGGCAAATACGCCTGTGACGAAAACTCCCGCAAATGCGAGCAGGGCGAATGGCAAGGGCCAGTTGAACGCATTCGCCGCAGGGAACAGAATCCAGAATACCCCCCAGACGGCAAAAAGGATCGGCATGACGCGTGTCCACCGGGGCTCGAACTGCCCATCGGGGAATATATAAAAGCAGGTGAAGAATGAACTCCAGCCCAGGACTTGGACCATATGAACAAGCAAGTCCAACCCGGAATCCGGTGTGTCCAGAACGCGCACAGTCGCCGGGATCAGTACGCCGAAGCTGAACAGCGTCAGCGAACCAAACATGCCGAACGCTTGCCCGGCTTTGCGCCAAAAGAACATCGCTCCCATCAAAACATAGATAGCTGCAAATCCCGCTTCCAGCACGATAAAGTACAGCGCATACAGGGAAAGAGAGATCCCGTGCTGCTGCAGTTGCGCCGCTTCTTCCGGCGACAACAGCACGAGAGCATTGTCTCCGACCGGCGTGATCGACAAGAGTTGAGTGAATCGCGCTGGGATGGCAACCACAAAGAGCGCGAGCGTCAGGATGACGAGGGTCGCCCATCCCAAACGAGTGACCAGCATCCAAAACTTGCCAACCCGCAGTTCGTTTACGGTTTCAAGGCCTGTGGTCATGTGTTGGCGTCATTCCCCCGCCGGATCGCCGGTTTTAGCCACAAGGATATGTGCTCGGGTTGAACCGTCTCGTCTACGGCGACCAGCAATTCGTGGCTCAATTTTTCCAGATCGACCTGGTCGCTTACGCGAACTCCAAACAAAGCTAAAATTCGGGCGGCATCGTACTTGCGCCGGTAAAACCGTTTATCGATTCCATTCTGTACCCACTGCCGCAAAGGAACAAAGAGCGCGGCGATGCCAAGTGTTGAGATCACGGTGACCAATTCCGACTGCGCGTGCCCCGTCGTATTCTCAAAAGCCATCTGTAACACGATGATGCTGGCAAAATATAAAAGCGCTAGAATCGTGGTTAGCACGCCGTAGATAATCGTCCGGCGGATGATGACGTCAATTTCGAACAGGCGATAGCGTAGTACGGCGATGGCAATGGACAGCGGAAACGCCAAAAAGAGCAGACGTGAGGCAAATAGGTCCAGCATCAAGTCTTGTCCGAGGACACCCAACGTGGCGAGCACGCCGCCTGATAATGCGCCTATGCTGGTGATGATGGTGCCCAAGGCGACCCAGCGGATCTGGGCTCGATGAGTGGCATCGTGCGTGCTGAGCAAGGTATGCCCGGCGCTGAGAATGGCAATCATCAAAGCGAGCACGAAATCCAGGAGGCTAATTGCAGACCAGGTCCGCCAAAAGCCAAGAGGCTCACCCGGGTTTGATGCAATCGCAAGCAAGGTCAGCGCGGGCATAAAGCCATACAAGATCAAGAGAGTCAGGCGCCGGCGGGACACGAGGGTCTTTTTCGGGACTGGAAAGCTGATAAAGAGTCGAACGTAGACCGGCGCGATGATAAAGGGCCAGAGTAGGTTACTAAAGAATTGCCCCGGCCAAAAAGCTTCGCGATGGAACAGATCAGCAACATCCAGGATGTTCGATCCGGTAACCGCCTGGCTAATTCCATTCGACGCAAAATTGCAGGCGCTGAGGATGAATAACAGCCGTGCAGCAGGACTGCGCGGACGCATTAGGAAAACGAAAAGTGAAATCAAGAGTGCAGGCAGGACACTTGGATCCATCAACCATGAGCGCGCGATTGCACTCAAGACCTGCTGTGGCGTCAAGCGGACCAGCGGCACGATGAGGTTTATTTGTTCTCCGCCGCGCAACACGGTGTAACGCGAGGTCCTGCCTTCGGTCCAGGTGGGGGGGCGCTGGGGATTGAAAGTCAACGCGCGTGCCAACATCTCCTCAAACGGTTCCCCCTGCACCGCCAAGAGCACATCCCCTTTTTGCAGCGGAGAAGCCCCGGCGACGAGTTTTTCGTAAAAGATCAATCGCTGTCCGCTTCCGGTGGCATCCCGCGTAAAACTCCAGCCATCCCAGGGCAAAGTAAGCCGGTAAAGCGTAACGATCACTGCCAGTCCCGTGATCAATACACCCAGTCCCAGCACCATCCAGCTTGTCAAGTTAAAGCGGGACTCGTCACTCGCCACGGTCTTGAGTTCAATCGCCATTATTGTCCGACCGGCCTGTCTCTTATACACTAATCGGTTATTTTTGTGCCTCTACCGCCGGCAGGTTGTGAAGATACTCGTAGGCCGCTGCCAGTTCCACGTCCTCGAGTCGACCGATCGTCTGCCACGGCATCGGCGGTTGAATATGGTGCCCGTTCCGGTCTACCCCTGTGCGCATCGCCATAATAAAATCCTCTTTCGACCAATTGGGTACGATGAACTTGAGGTTCGGGGATTTGGGGAGGGGCGGAGGAGCATCTCCGGTGAGAGTAGGCCCGTGGCAGCTCCGGCAATCCATAATGTTCACGACATACTCACCATACTCCCGCGTCACGGCTTTCGCCACTGCGGGTACCGGCTGGATCGTGGTTGGCACATCCGGTGAAACGATCCCGGATCCGACAAAGAGTGCCAGGAGCATGGAGAAATTCGTATCCGGTGGCTGTTCCTGCACCGTTGGAGTATGCCGTAAATAGGCAATGACAGACTGAGCATCCTCGTCGCTCAAGTGGCGTGCATTGACTGTTGCCATGAAAGTAAAGCGTCCATCCGGCGCTATCCCCGTGCGGAGGATCCGCATGATGTCACTATCGGTCAAGTTCTTGATCTTGCCAGCCGGCGTAATGTTGGGCGGGTAGAGGTCACCCAAAGGCAAACCGGCGTCTGCGCTCATGTTGTTACCGCCTCGCAAAGGCAATTTCCCGTCAGGCGCATGGCATGACGCACACAGCACCACCGCCAGGTGTTCTCCGCGTGCCACCTGCTCGGGCGTTCCAGCTACAGAGACTTGCGCCGGCGCAGGCGTATAGGGCTTGTAGAGCTGAATCAAGCCCTTGCCGCCGACGACAGTGATCAGGGCAAGCAATAAAGTGAGTAGTCCCGAGAGAACAAGGGCGGGCCATTTCAGGACCTTGTGTCTAGACCCCCAGGCGCGTTTGGTCAGCCAGGCAAAGAGTACGCCAAGTGCGATGAGAACGAGTAGAGTGATCAAGTTGCCAACCATGTTTTCCCTCTTTGAATTGCTAGAAATGTGGCTACATGACAAAATATGGATTGATGAGGGTCACCATATTGCCGGACGTTATGGGCGCGTCTAACCCTCCCACAAATTCAGAAAACCGCCCCTCGACGACGATACGGGCATAGGGCTTGAGTTGGTCGCGCTCATCCACTAACAAGTCCTGTACGTCATGTTGGGGAAAGAATGTCCTCAAGAGCTCCCGCAGGGTTGTCCCCTCGAATGAGAAATCCATCTGCCCGGATTTCATTCGTGAACGCACGTGCCCGGTGAATTTCAGCGTAACTTGTGTCATGTCGATTTACCTCCATGCTGATGAGTCAAGGATACCGGACGAGCGTCTCCCAATCGTTACGGGGAACGTTACGGCGTAGTGCCGTGGAGAAGATTTTGATTTATCCGCGCGCTCGTTTGTTCTAATTATCACGAGCCGGGCGGGGTATTGCGGGCGGATTGGGTTTTCGCTATAATTCAATGTGAAAGAGGTTGCCTTGTCCGGCTCCGTCCTATTCTTATTTGGCGCACCCCGACTTGAACGAAATCGCAAGCCTGTCCCACTGGACACTCGCAAAGCCCTTGCATTGATCTCCTATCTCGCGATGACGCGGACCAGCCACAGCCGCGATGCGCTCGCTACGCTGCTCTGGGAAGATTACGACCAGAGCCGTGCGCGTGCGGCTCTGCGGCGTACTCTGTCCGTTCTGCATTCTGCGCTGGGCGACGAGCAACTGGATATTGATCGCGAATTGGTCGGTCTATCCTCCCGTGCCCGGCTCACCGTCGACGTGTACGAATTCCAAAAACGCCTTGCCGACTGCCAAGGGCATGATCATCCTATCGCCGACGTGTGTCCCCGGTGTGTGACTCCCCTTTCCGAAGCCGCGGCGCTTTATCACGACGATTTTATGGCGGGCTTTACTCTGCGTGACAGCCGCAGCTTTGACGAATGGCAGTTCTTCCAAGCCGAGGCCCTGCGGCGGGACCTGGCCGGTGTGCTCGAACGGTTGACGCATTTTCACAGTCGACAATCCGAGTTGGATCAGGCGATCGTCTATGCGCTGCGCTGGCTTACGCTGGATCCGCTGCATGAGCCGGCGCACCGGCACCTGATGCAACTGTACGCGGCAAACGGACAGCGTGCCGCTGCGCTGCGACAATATCAAGAGTGCGTGCGTGCCCTCAAGTCAGAACTGGGGGTCGAGCCCCTCGAAGAGACCACACGCTTGTACGAGTCGATTAAAGCGCAAAAAGAGTCCTTGGTTCTAGGGGCATCTTCCCAGACGGGCGAGGATCATCTGCCCGTCACCCGCTACTCACAGCCCCACCATTACTACCCTCTTGTGGGTCGTGCGTCAGAGTTAGGCGCGTTAAAGGATATGTACGCTGCGGTTCGGTCTGATGGACATTTCGTCCTTCTGGAGGGAGAAGCAGGCATTGGCAAAACGCGCCTTGCCGAGACCTTCCTGGCGAGCGTCCAGACGCGAGGAGGGCATTCGGTGCTGGCCCGTTGCTTCGAGGGTGGGGCAAATCTTGCTTACGGTCCCTTTATCGAATCGATGCGCTCGGCCCTGGCCGATTCCGAACGCGCGAACCGGCTGAGAAAGGTCTCGCCTCATTTTCTCGGCGAAGCCGCGCGGCTCTTGCCGGAAGTGCGCATGCTCCACCCCCGTCTTCCCGATCTTCCACCGCTCGAAAGCCCTGGCGCCGCCAGTCGGTTCTTTGAGGGGATAAGCCAGGTTCTCATGGCAATCCTCTCGAGCAGGATGCCGGGCGTCCTGTTCATCGACGACTTGCAGTGGGCGGATGTGGCCTCGCTCGATCTACTAACATACCTTATCCAAAGGTTGCGCGGTCGTCCGCTCTTTGTTCTCTGTACCGGGCGCGGGGAAGAGATACCTGCGGGTCACCGTTTGCATCAGATGCTCGTGGAAGCACAGCGCGGAGGTCTGGCCACGCGAATGGTATTGTCCCGGCTGGACGCGTCTGCGGTTATGGAACTGGCGAATGCCACGGGCGATTGGACGCCGGAAATCGGTCGCCGGCTTTATCTTGAGTCGGAGGGGCTGCCCTTTTTCGTCGTGGAATATCTCAAGGCCATTGGGGATGAAAGGCGGGCACCCCCGGCCGCCAACTGGGCTCTTCCAGGCGGGGTCCGCGCTCTCTTGCACTCTCGGCTTGCCGGCGTGACGGAAACAGGTTGGCAATTGCTAAACGCGGCCGCCGTCATCGGGCGCTCTTTCGATTTTGACACCCTGCGGGAAGCCAGCGGTCGGAGTGAAGAGGAGACCGTTGTGGGATTGGAGCGACTGACGGCGCAAGGATTGATTCGCGAGGTCAGCGCGGGTGCGGTCGGGCGCGGTCTGGTCTATGATTTCAGCCACGAAAAATTGCGCAATCTGGTGTATGAAGAGACCAGCCAGGCACGGCGGCGACTCTTGCATCGCCGGGTGGCAGAGTCGCTCGTCACCCAGGCCCGGGTTTCCCACCTGGGCGACGCACTCGCCAGCCAGATTGCGCAACATTATGCGCAGGCGGGACTGGAGGCGCCGGCTGCGGAGTTCTTCCAGCGCGCCGGAGAGCACGCGCGCACCCTGTACGCTAATGCACAGGCGCTGGCGGATTTCCAATCGGCGCTCGAATTTCATCACCCCGATACCGGCGGGCTGTATGAAGCCATAGGTGACCTGCATACCCTAATGGGTGATTACGGCGCTGCCCTGACTGCTTACGAGACCGCCGCGCGGCTCTACGCGCCAAAGATGTTGGCAAGCCTCGAACACAAGCGCGGCAGTCTTTACCACCGTCGCGGCGAATGGGAACTGGCGGATGCGCATTTTAGTTCGGCGCTGGCGGCGCTGGGGGGTACGGAGAGTACGAAGGAATGCGCGCGGCTGTATGCCGACTGGAGTCTTACGGCACATCAAATGAATCATACGGGACGGGCACAGGAACTTGCCGGGCGTGCTCTTGAATTGGCGCAAGGGGCGAATGATTCCCGTGCCCTCGCCCAAGCGCACAACATCCTGGGCATCCTTGCGAACAGCCGGGGCGAATTGGAGCAGGCGCAGGCGCACTTTGAGACAAGTGTCCGCTTGGGTCAAACGCTCGGGGACCCGGGGATTCGCGCGGCAGCGCTCAACAACCTGGCTTTGACGTTCGGTGCACGCGGCGAAATCGATCGTGCTTTGGCGCTGACGCTGAACGCGCTCGATCTATGCGCGTCCGTTGGCGATCGTCATCGTGAGGCGGCGCTCCACAACAACCTCGCCGATCTGTACCACAGTGCAGGCCAATCCGAAGCCGCGATGGCGCATCTCAAACAAGCCGTCACGATTTTTGCCGAGATTGGCGAAGAGGCAGGTCACTGGCAGCCCGAGATCTGGAAACTGGTGCAGTGGTAGGGAGACAAAGCCAAGGGCGGGTGGTCCCCGTCCTTGCCTTTTCGGTGCGGGAAACGGTGATGGCAAAACCTTTTTTACGTTATGCAGTATAGCGGCACTCGCCAACGTCGACCGGAAGTCAAAACTGGAAGCGGGAAAGTAAATGAAGGATCTGGCCAGTCTTTCACCAAAGGAGGTTAATGAAATGGCAATCCTGACGTCAGCCGAGCTCGAGACACTTGCCAAGGAACAGGGGGAATGGTGTGTCTCGATTTTCATGCCCACCCACCGGAAAGGGGTCGACACCCAGCAGGATCCCATTCGGTTAAAGGATTTGCTGAGGCACGCAGAAGCGCGCTTGATCCAGAATGGCGCGCGCGGTCCCGAAGCCGGCGAACTGCTCAAATCGGCGTTCGGGCTTTTGGACCAACAGGATTTTTGGCAGAACCAGAGCGACGGGCTCGCCATTTTCGTCTCGCCAAAGGTCTTTCGCGCTTATCGACTGCCGTACCCGTTCGAAGAACTGGTCATGCTCAATATCCGGTTTTACATCAAGCCATTGCTCCCTTTGCTGTGGGGAGACGGGCGGTTTTTCGTGCTGGCGTTGAGCCAGCAGCAAGTTCGATTGCTGCAAGGAACGCGGTACAGCGTCGACGAGGTGTATCTCGACGACATTCCGAATCTCCCCAAGAGTCTCGCCGAGACGCTCAAATACGACGTCTATGACAACGCGCGCCAGCTCCACACTGTTGCAGGCGAGCCGGGGACCCAATATGGCCGGACAGCCATCTTCCACGGGCAGGGCAGTCATACGCTGGACCCCAAGGTGAACATCCGGCGTTTCTTCCATCAGGTGGACGATGGTTTGCACATGATTCTCAAAAATGAACAGGCGCCGCTCGTACTGGCTGGTGTTGAGTATTTGCATCCTCTCTATCGCGAGGTCAGCACCTATCCCCACCTGGTGGACGAGGGCATCCAGGGAAATCCAGACGTTCTCAAAGCGGGAGAACTACACGAGCGCGCCTGGAAAATCGTCCAGCCGCTCTTTGACGCACCCGAAAAGCAGGCCGTCGAGGCATATAAACAATTGGCGGGCGAAAAGCGCGAGCGCGTTTCGGATGATTTGAGGACGATCGTCCCGGCCGCGTTCTATGGGCGCGTCAGCACATTATTTGTGGCGCAGGGTGCTCAAGCATGGGGCAAATTCGATCCTGCCACAGACAATCTCCAAGTACATAGCCAGAGGGAAAGTGGTGATGAAGACTTGTGCGATCTCGCCGTGGCACAGACATTACTGAATAGCGGAAACGTTTTTGCCTTAGACCCCAACCAAATGCCCGATCGGTCCAACGCGGCGGCGGTATTCCGATATTAGCACAGGGCAGGGGTCTTTCATTCCTTCGGAGGAAATCAAATGCGGACAGAGTCTGCCGCCGGTGAGATTCTGTCCGCACTTTT
>JBLMXX010000092.1:0-4868 GCA_050257995.1 Acidobacteriota bacterium
TACAAGAACACCGGGCTGGGCGGAGGCGCCGCCGACAAGTCGGGCGCGGAGGTTGAGGTCTTTGAAGATGGCACGGCGGAGGTCCGGACCAGCGCGGCGGAAATCGGCCAGGGCTTGCCCAACGTCCTCGCACAGATCACGGCGGAGGAATTGGGACTGCCGGTCGAGCGCGTGCGGGTGCTGTTGAGCGATACCGACTTGACACCGGACGGCGGACCCACGACTGCATCGCGGCAGACGGTGGTCACCGGCAACGCCGCGCGGTTCGCCTCCAAGGGGATGCGCGAGATACTGGCAAAAGCCGCGAGCGAGCGGTTGGACGCCGCGCCGGAGCAGTTGTATTTCCGCGATGGACAGGTCGGGGTGGACGGTCGCCGCGTCCCGTTTGAACGGGTCGTGGAATGGGCGCGGGCGGAAGGGCGCGCGACGAAATACCGCCACGAGTACCTGGCTCCCGAAACCAGGGACCTGGGACAGGGCGGCGACATGCATTTCGCGTTCAGTTACGCCGCGCAGGCAGCGCTCGTCGAGGTGAACACGAACACCGGCGAGGCGCACGTTCTCAAGGTGATTACCGCGACCGACGTGGGGCGCGCGATCAACCCGCTGGCGCTCGAGGGGCAGGTCGAGGGCGGGATCGTCATGTGCATCGGCAACGCGCTGACGGAAGAATATATTGTGGAAAAGGGGCGCGTGTGGACGGACCGGCTGGCGAGGTACAAGATGCCGGGGATCAAGCACGCGCCGGAGATAGTCTCCTTTATCGTCGAAGACGAGTCCAGCGCGGGACCGTACGGCGCCAAGGGGGTGGGCGAGATATCGTCCATTCCGACCACGCCGGCGATCGTCAACGCGATCGAGAATGCGGTGGGAGTGCGCATCTACACCTTGCCGGTCGACCAGGACAAGTTGCTGCGGGCGATGCGCGCGGGTCAAACATCGTAGGGGCGCACGGGTCGTGCGCCCCATTCTGCCACCGGTGCAGATACCCCGCCTCCGATCAGCGCAGGTTCGCAAAGTTGACGACCGGGCAGCGCACCAGGAACGGGGTCACTTCGAGGGTGCCCTTACCCGCGGCCACCGCGGCGAGGATGTCGTCGTCCTTGCTCAACTCGACGGGCGTGACGCCGGCATTCCAGTGAAATATCTGCACATTCCACGCCCCGCCCGTATATCCGACTTCGGTCGGAATGAAATTGAGTATGTTGCAGCTCGTGGCATCGTTAGGCAGGGCTGCCAGGAGCCGCGCGCATTGCACGGTGGGGGTATTGCCAGTCGCATCGACGATGTGGTAGACGACGAGCCCATGGCTGATCTGCAAGGCGGCTTGCGCCGACGACGCCATCTCTTGTGCATTCACATACTCGATGATCTGGTGATCGTAGAACCCGGAATTGCGCGGCGCGTCTGCCGCCGCCGTCTGCGCCAGACCGAACAGAGAGATCGCCGCAACTAAGAGGGCGAAAAGTCGAACGATTTTCATTGCATGTACTCCTTTCAAAATTGATGGAATACCGGTGCTTCCATCTGCGCTCAGAGTACAATGCAATCCTTATTCATTCCTTATCCAATCCTTACAATTCCATAAAATCTTCCGTCACTCGTTATACCCACAAAAAAATGACCCGAAGGATGAGCATCCTTCGGGTCTTATCTCACCCCGTACGGGCGATTCACACGTGCACCGCACGCAAGTGCAGGTGCGAATCGCCCCCGTCGTTACCCCTGTGGAACGACCGCGATGGCATCGATCCCGATCAAAAAATCGGGAGGCGTCAATTCCGGCACAAAGATCACCGAGTTCGCGGGGGAATTGGGTCGATTGCCCCACCACCGCATCCCCTCTTCGAACGCGGGTTGGACCGGTTGGCCGTGCGCGATGTAGATATTCCAGTGGACGAGATGCTCGGGTTTGGCTCCCGCTGCTTCCAGGCATGCCTGCACGTTCTTCAAAACCTGCGCGGCTTGCGCCCGGATGTCGCCCTTCCCGATGATATTTCGCGACGCGTCAATAGAGTTTTGCATTCCTATGTAAATCGTCTTGACGGGTCCGGTCGCCACGACCACTTGAGTAAAGGCAGGGTTCTGCGGGAGAGTGCCCGGATTGAGGTACTCTACAGAGCCATGCGCCTTCTCAGTTGCATTCGTCATCTCTTCCTTTCCTTTCTTTTTTTCGCAAATAGAACGTTTGTGCGCACCACTTTACCACTGAACGGCGCGGGCGTCAATGGGCCGAAATCCCCTCCGTTCCAATACCCCGACGAATAAATTCGTCACTCCCCGTAGTAACGATTTCAATCGTTTCCCCGACGAATAAATTCGTCACTACCGGGTACGCGCCCCGTTCAAAAGAAAAGACCCGAAGGAGGCATCTCCTCCGGGTCCTGTTATCAATCGTAGTAACGATCTTTATCGTAATCCCGTTGCTTACCCACCCGCTCGCGGCGGCATGGGTGGCGGCGCCGGCGTTAACGCCGTCTCGCCCGCCGGTCTCGCCATCAAGCGCTCGGCCGTCACACGCGTATTCTCCTCCAGCGCGATCAAGAGCGACAGTAATTCGCCAAAAGCATAGAGCCACAGAAAATAGAGCAGGGAAATGAACAATGCGCCCACGCCGACGATCAGACCGCCGAGGATGCCCCCGACGCCGATCCCAAAAGCATCCCGGCTGTTGCTCCCCGCGCCCGCCAGTCCCGGTATCGCTCCAAAAGCAAGACTGCCGCACGCGCCCAAAATGCCGAACAGTAGAACGATCACGGCGATCACTTTGAGGATCGTCGCGACGACCCGAAGCACTCTGTACCTTTGCTGCATGATTGCCTCCCCAACGACAGAGACTTCCGAAGTCTTGCAGGCTTCGGAAGTCTGATCTGCGGTCGTTACAGTCCCAGGTACGCCTTGCGGACACTCTCCAGATTGCGCACCTGCTTGGCTTCACCTTGCGTCTCGATGCGTCCGGTATTCATGACATACGCGTAATCGCTCACCGCCAGCGCCATCTGCACATTCTGCTCGACCAGCAGCATGGTGAGACCCTCCTGCTTGAGACGGCGAATGACCTCAAACAGGTTCATCACCAATAGTGGGGAAAGCCCCAGGGACAGTTCGTCGAACATCAGGACCTTGGGCTTGCTCATGAGCCCGCGCGCGATCGCGACCATTTGCTGCTCGCCACCGCTCAGCGTGCCGGTCGATTGGTGCATGCGTTCCTTGAGGCGCGGCAGCAGGTCAAACACCCAGTCCAGGGTTTTCTTGTAATCCGCGCGCGCGCGCCCCGGCGTTGCGCCCATTTCCAGGTTTTCGAGCACCGACATATCCGTAAAGAGCTGGCGCCCCTCGGGCACGAGCACCAGTCCCATGTGCGCCTTTTCGTGCGCCGAGACATGGGTGACGTCCCGGCCCTCGAACTTGACCGTGCCCTTCGTGGCGCGCACCAGCCCCGTGACCGTCTTGAGGAGCGTTGTCTTGCCGCTGCCATTCGTGCCGACCATGGTCGTCAGGCAATCGGCTTTGAGCTCCATCGAAACGCCCCACAGGATTTGCACCTCGCCGTAGCCGGCTTCCAGCCCATTCACTTCGAGGATACTCATGACACGCCCTCCAGGAAACGTTCCGCCACCTTGGGATCGCCCAGGTACGCCTCGATCACTTTTGGATCGTTCGAAACGGTCTGCGGCGTCCCCTCCGCGATCTTGCGCCCGTAATCCAGCACGACGACACGGTCCGAGAGGTTCATGACGGCGTGCATCAGGTGCTCGATCATGAGGACCGTCACCCCCTGCTCGCGAATGCGGCGGACGACGCCGAGCATATCCGTCACTTCACTTGGGTTCAGACCCGCCAACACCTCATCCAGCAGGATCATTACCGGGTGGGCGGCGAGCGCGCGCGCCATCTCTAAACGCTTTTTCTGCGCGACGTTCAATTTGCTCGCGAGCATTTCGCTCCGGTCGGCGATCCCGACGAACGCGATCACCTCGTCCGCCACGCGCTCGGCTTGGGCGAGCGAGAGGTTTTCGCGCCCAAAGCACGCGCCGGCAGTGACGTTCTCTTTCACCGTCAACTCGGCGAGGGGACGCACGACCTGGTGCGTGCGGGCGATCCCGAACCGGGATACCCGGAAAGGCGGCAAGCCCGTGATATCCGTGCCCTGGAACCGGACATGCCCCTCCTGCGGCGGATAGACGCCGTTGATTACGTTGAATAGTGTCGTCTTGCCCGCGCCGTTGGGACCGATGAGCCCCAGGATCTCACCCTGCTCGACCTGAAAACTGACCTGGTCCAGCGCGAGCAGCCCGCCAAAACGCTTGGTCACATGTTCGACGTCGAGGATCATTCCAGGTACCTCCGCAGCGCCGGTATTCGCTGCCGCAGCCATCCGACGAAACCTGCCGTGACAAACAGGACGATGATGAGCAGCAGCAAGCCCGCGATGAACAGGTGAAAGTTGCTAAAGGTCGGATTCGTGATCAGGAACGAACGCAAGCGCTCGTACACGAATGCGCCTACGATGGGTCCGGTGACGGTGCCGTATCCGCCCAACATCACCATCACCAGTCCTTCAATGGACCGCAGCAGGTCGAAGGCGGGTCCCGGCTCGATGATGCCGTTCTTGAAGAAAAAGATCGCCCCTGCCAGCGCCGGGAAAAACGCCGAAACGGTATAGGTGATGACCTTTGCCCGCGCGGGGTCGATGCCGATCACTTGCGCCGCATCCTGGTCCTCCCGGATCGCCATCAGCCCGAGGCCGAACTTGCTCTTTTTCATGACGAAACTGGTGCCGATCGTCACGAGCGCGACCACCACCATTCCATAGTACGCCAGCTGCCCCGCGATCTTGGCGCCGCCGTACAGGTCGTAAACGGAAT
>JBLMXX010000093.1:0-16775 GCA_050257995.1 Acidobacteriota bacterium
TGAAGCGTCATCCTGCGATGGTCGGCAAGATTTTGAAAGCAGAGGGGCTGAGCGATAAACCGAGCCGTGCAGAGCTCGAAACCTACGCGAGCAGGTTGGCGATGGTCATTATCCGACCGGAAGAATGAGAGAATTAAAGTTGTGTTTGCTAATGCTGCAGCATTAGCAAACACAAAAATTGACGCTGAAGAATGGAACGCCGTAGCGTGTGCCATTCAGGTCGCCACCGCGATGAGAAACATTGGAAAACGCGATGGCGATCTCATGTAAGATTCCGGTCTATTGCACGATATAGTTAGTGTGATACAATGCCGCAGACATAGGCATCGAGAATTCAACTGCCGGGAGGGTTGAGAAATGTCGTGGATCGTGCTATTGTTGCTGGGTGCCATTTGGGGCGCCAGTTACATGTTCATCAAAGTGGGCGGCGCCGAGATACCCCCTCTGACCTTTGTCGGCGGGCGGACGATCATATCGGCGCTCGCGCTGATAATCGTGCTGGTACTGCGTAAACAGTCACTGCCGCGAACGCGGCGCGAATGGATACCTTTGATTGCCATGGGCATCTTTAACGGGGTCATTCCCTATACCGCGATCACCTGGGGTGAACTCCACATATCAAGCGGTCTCGCCTCGATCTTGACAGCCGCGATGCCGCTCTTTACCGTCGTCATCAGTCACTATTGGACCCATGATGAAAGGTTGAACTTGACCAAGGTTGTGGGCATTGTGGTTGGCTTTTTGGGCGTCGCCGTCCTGTTCCTGCCAGAACTTCGCCAGGGAATCCAGTTGGGGTTCTGGGGCGAGTTTGCCGTCGTCGTCGCCGCGGCAAGCTACGCAATTGCTACGGTAATCGCCCACAATTACCTGCACGGGGTATCACCCGTTGTCGCCGCGACGGGACAGTTGGGCTCGGCGGCGCTGTGGATGATTCCGCTCAGCCTGATATTCGATAATCCATTTTCACTTCACCCATCGGCGGCTGCCATGGGGTCCCTGATAATTCTCTCCTTGGTAGGAACTTCATTTGCCTACATCCTGTATTATTGGTTGATCGAGCACACGGGCGCCACACGCACGTCACTCGTCACCTACCTGATTCCGATCACGGGTATCTTTTGGGGCGCGGCCTTTCTCCAAGAGAGGATCGAGTGGGAAGCGGTCGTCGGCTTGGTGCTCATCATCGCCGGCATTGCCTTTGTCAATCGGCAGAGTGCGCCGGCGGGCGAACGACTGGTTCCCGCACCACTGGAGGGGGACTGATCTCGGGACGTGGGCGGGGCTATGAAAGAAAGCGATATTCTCATCGTTGGGGCGGGACCGGCGGGTTCCGCCGCTGCCATTCAAATCGCCAATCGCGATCCGGACCTGGCGCGGCGGACGGTCGTGATCGACAAAGCCATCTTTCCACGTCCTAAACTCTGCGGCGGCGGCATTACCCCCTTCGCCGATCAAGCGCTCAAGCGGCTGGACGTGACCCTGGACGTTCCTGCATTACCCATCCATAAGGCCATGTGTGTATACAAAGAGAAAACGTTTACGATACGCGTCAAGAACCTCTTCCGGGTGGTGCGGCGGGAGGAGTTTGATACAGCGCTCACCCGGTCCGCGCGCGCACACGGGGTCGAGGTATGCGAGGGTGAACCCCTCTTAGATTTCCAGCAGGACCTTCAGGGGGTCACGGTTCAGACGCGGCACGGGTCCTACCGCTCCAAGGTCGTCATCGGGGCGGACGGCGCGAATAGTGTCGTCCGCCAGAAATTGGGGTTGGCCCGGTGGGACCGCATCTCGCGGTTGATGGAAATCCTCACCCCCGTCGATCCTGCACAGACCCCCGAGTTCGTCGAGAACATGGCCGTCTTTGATTTCACTCTGCTGGCGCGCCGGGTCCAGGGCTATTATTGGGACTTTCCTTCGTTGAAAAACGGGGACGCGGTCATGAACCGGGGAATCTTCGATTCCCGCGTTCATCCCGACAAGCCCCGGGCGGACCTCAAGCCTGCCTTTGCGGATTCCCTATCGCGGCGCTCGGTAGAGTTGGACGGGCTGCAACTGCGAGGGCACCCGGAACGCTGGTATGATCCCGGCGCGCGACACTCTGCTCCGCGCATCCTTCTGGCGGGCGATGCGGCGGGGACGGAGCCATTATTGGGAGAAGGGATCTCTTACGCGCTCAATTCCGGTAGGATGGCGGCGGATTCGGCGGTAGACGCCCTGCGCAAGGGCGATTTTTCTTTTTCGGATTACGACCGCCGGGTCGCCTGGAGCGCGCAGGGAATACGCCTGCGGCTCTTGCGCGCGATCGCCGGACTGGTCTACGGTGACCGGGGCGATTGGTTTTATCGCGTGGGATGGACGATGGGGCGAATCATGTTTGGCAACTAGGTCGTGCCTTTGGCGGCGATGTTCAAAGTTGACAGCAATTGAATAGCATTGTAATGTATCGGGCGAAGGTGCGCTCCGTTCCGCGGGTACCGGTATCTGACGGGACCCATCCATGAGAAAGGAAAGTGAGAAAAGGCGAGAAAAGGATGACTTCGGCATCATCTCGGAATCCAAAACCGTCCAAAGGGGAAACACGTCCGTGGATACTGGAGCGGATGGTGCACCGCGCCCAGCCGCACTTGAGTGAGACCGAAACGCGATCTTTCTCGCCGGCGCTCATTCTAGGCGGCATCATTGTCCTGATGCTCATTGTGTGTCTCGGGCTGTATTTCTTCCTTGGTCGCACACTGAACCTTGGCAGTGTTTCTAGCACACCGGATGCTTCGGGGATTCTTTTCGCGACGACGCCCACCTCGTCGCGTCCGTTGTCTCCTGCGTCTTCACCGGCGACGACCCAAACTCGTCCCGCCGTCGTCGCGTCCACGCCAACCTCTACGTCCGTTCCGGCAGCCCCGACGAATGTCCCCAGCCCGACCCGGATCCATTACAAGGTTCAGCCGGGGGATACCCTCTCGACGATCGCGGAAAAATACGACGTATCGATCCAGTCTATCATGCGCGCAAACAATTTGAGGAATGACATTATTCGGATCGGGGATGAATTGATCATACCTTACCCGACGCCCACGCCTACCCGTTGAGCGTCGGTCCAGCGAATCTTCAATAGATATGAGACATGACTCACCCCGAATTTAAGGAAGGATGAGTCGGACTTGAACAGACCTCTGGGATATGCTTGGTGTGATGAGCACAAACATAGCCAGAGGTCTGTTCCATGATGCCAGAAGCATGGACTCTTCTCGCGGGATTTGTGTCCTCGAACTCGCGAAACTCCTGGGTTGTACGATCCCTAAAGCTCAGACACTCGTTATTTGCTGCACGGACATGCGAGAGTCTGTATTGTAAATTGGAAACGTTTGCAGGACTGAGGTTTTGAGAAGGCTGGAAAGCGTAAGCGGTTCAGAACTGTCAGTTCTGCAAAGGTGTTGAATGTTAAACGAAATCCTTCGCGGTCTCTTCCTAGAGATTTGGCTGAGACTTTGGTCGCGATTGGGGTTAAATAAGAGGTCCCAACGTTTAGTTCGTTGGTTACTCGTACCTCTTATAGTCTGGATCGTTATCGCTCATTTACTCTTCTGGGGGGAATCCAACGAGGGATTATTGGGGATTTGGAGCACAACGGTAAGAGGGTTCCCCACAGGTACCATTGCATTGATTCTCATGGGGAACATTAGTCTCACAGCCATTGTTGCTCTGATCCTACTTTGGCGAAACGCACCGGGAACTTTTACACTCTTGGTTTGCATAGTTTTCATATTCATGTGCTCGACATTCTCGAGTGCTCCTTTGTTCGAAGTGATGGAAGACAGAAAGACAGGTGGGACTTGGGTGCTCGCCTTGATGTCAGTTGGCGCCTATGGGTTCTTAGTAACCACTGAGGCAAAGGATGAACTGGTTCCACCCGATTCTATTTTGGCTCGTTTAATCTATGGCGGGCGATTGCAGCATTTACGCGAACTTTATGTCTTGGGGAAAAAATGGAATTGGAACATCAAGGGTCCCGAAAATCCGAATAAGCAAGTTACCGTTATGGGGTACTGGAAAGGACGCGAACTATACCTTACAAGTGGCTCTATCTTCAAATATCCAGAATTGTATGATTTTCTACGAGTCGAACTGAGCTCTCCAAAATCCCTTTGGAGCTTTGCACTCGCAATAAAAACACCGGGTCTCACTAAAGCGCAACATGAACTCGCTGTCAAAGGTTTGTATGATTATTCGTGGGGAAGAAAGGCATCTTTCTTTTTGTGGCCTCCATCAGGACATTCTATCGAACAAACGGAACTCACACCAATCACAACAATACTGGCAAGTGGAAAACGCTTTCTTCGAAAGCGAACAATGATGTATGCCTTCGACAGCGAGGTATTCTATGAACGTCGAGGTAATAATTTTTTCGCCAAGGCAACGACAATTGAAGATTTGCTTAGCTGGCTGGATGAGTTCGCAAAAGTGATGGAGGAGAGAGGATTTGCCGAAGAAGCCTGACGGGAGGGGCTCCATCGGCGAGTTGATCGTTCACCAAAACTGACGCACTATCGCATAATCCCTGCGTCTCTTTGGTGTGCTGTCCTAATCAGAGGGGAGAGCCGGGAAACCGGTCTCCCCTTTAGTTTTTGGAACTCCTACTCCACTTGTATAGCGACAAACGTAATATCATCGCTTTGATCCTCCGACCCGCGAAAACCGTCGACAGCCTCATATAATTTATCGCAGATCATTTGAGCGGAATTCCCCCTTTGCCCGCGAACCGCTTGCTGCAGACGCTCGAGGCCGAAAAATTCGTCCGTCTGGTTTCGCTGATCCGTAACCCCATCCGTGTAAGCCAATACCATGCTCTGGCGATTCAGGACCACGCGCTGTTCGTCGAGAGCGGGATCGTCGAACAGTCCCAGCGGTTGGCCCGGGGCATGTTCAAGTGTCATCAAGTCGCCCTGGGAGTCGACGATCAGAGGCATTTCGTGTCCAGCGCGCACATAGTGGAACTCGCGCGTTGCTCCGTCGACGATACCGTACAAGAGGGTGACGAACATGCCCGCATCGTTCATCTCCAGCATGGCGCGGTTCACATTCTGTGCAACCTCGAGCGGGGAGACAAGACGGCGCGCCTCAACCCTTAGTAAACTGCGCGTGAGCGCCATAAAGATGGCAGCGGGAACTCCCTTGTCCGAGACATCGGCCACCGCAACGCCCAATTTGTCGCCGCCGAGATCGATCAGGTCAAATAGGTCGCCGCCGACGGCGCGGGTCGGGTGCAGGTAGGCGCCCACGTCCAGTCCGAGCATTTGGGGGAGGGTCCGGGGGAGAATACTTTCCTGGATCTGGCGTGCCACCGCCAGTTCTTTTTCCAGTCGTTCCTTTTCGATAAGCTGTGCTTGGGCCGCTTTAAGTTCTTCGTACGCTATCGTCAATTGGCGGTTTTTTTCGCGCAGTCCGCTGATCGTGACCTCATGGGAATCGTTCAAGCGCTCGCTTGATTCGCGCACCAGTTCATACGCCAGGGTGGGAAAGCGGTGAAGCAGGGCGTCGAAATCCGCCCGGGTCATCTCTATCAACTCAATGTCGGTGAGGGCGCGCACGCTCGCCGTGCGCAGACCGTCGGGTATGAACAGGCTCATCTCGCCGACATAGTGCCCGGGGCCTCGCACGGCGATCAGCAGCTCGTCTTCAGTCCCCATCGATTTGATGATCTCAATCTGTCCCAGATGCACGATGTAAAAACGGTCGCCGTACTCGTCTTCGTGGAAGACGAGGGACCCGGCCTTGAAGTTGACAGTATTCAGAGTCTCTGCCAGATAGTGAATCTCGCCGGGAGGTAAGGATGCAAATAGGGGCACCTGCTGGATAATCGATTCCTTCATTCCGCTCCCTGTCCATTACTCCAGGATCAGAGTATTTCCTTCCATGGCGGGGGTCGCGCTGAACCTGGGGTTTAACTGCGCGAGGGTCTCCGCCGCGAGGCTCTCGAGCGCATTATCATTATGCCCCGGGTCGTGATGGAAGAACAAGAGTCGCTTGACCCGCGCCAGCCGGGCAAATTCCACGGCATGTTCCAGCGTGCTGTGCCCCCAGCCGATGCGGCGAGCATATTCGAGGTTGTTGAACTGCGCATCGTGGATCAACAGATCGACGTCCGCCGCCAGGTCATACCCCGAAGTCCATTCCCCCCGCAAGGGGAAATTCTTAACTCCGAGCGCAGGCTCGTGGTCGGGGATATAGGTCATCGTCTTATTGCCGCACGTAATCCGGTAACCGAGCGTGGGACCGGGATGGGTGACCGGCATCGACGTGATGGTGAATTCGCCAATACTGAACGTCGTGTGCGCGACGTCGTGAAGTACCAGCGTGGACGGCAGGTCGCGGAGATGAATCGGGAAGAGGGGCGGTGAGAGGTAGCGCGTTAGGCGCGTGCGCAAGTCGTATTGGATGCTGGACGGTCCCCAGATGTGGACCTGATAGTCTGGATCGTCCATTGGGCCGAAGAATCCCAGTCCCTGGATATGATCCAGGTGCAAATGTGTCAACAGGATATCAACGCGGTGCAGAGAGTGCGGCAGGTCCAGGCCGAGACGGCGGATGCCGGTGCCCGCGTCCAGGACGAGATGGGTTCCCTGGTCGCCGACGACCTGAACGCAGGAGGTGTTGCCGCCATAGCGCGAAGTATCGATGCCGGGCGCGGCCAGCGACCCCCGGGTACCCCAGAGTGTCACTTGCATCAGTCCTTGACCTCCCAGAAGATCGCGACGGCTCCTAAGAGACGGTCCGCTTGAGCGACCAGTGGGAACCCGGTCACCTGTATCTGTCTGAGCGTATTGTCCAGGCCGCGAATCCAAAAATTGCGATGGGCGAGCCGGTGCTCTTTGAGGGCGATCACCAGGGGAAGCCCGTCCGCGGCAAGTGGTTCGCCCTTTTCGTTCATCGGCTTGAAGGTCGCGGCCCATTCGGCGATCGTCATCTCACCCGTTTCCTCAAACCGCTGCCCCAGAATCACTTCAGCCGGCTCGTTGTAAAAGACCAGCGTGCCTTCGGGGTCGACGATGAAGATGGGCGCAGCAAGGGAACTGGCCAATTGTCTAGCTAGAATAATCTCAATATCCTTTTGCGGCATTAATGAACATTCTCCTTCGATAGCAACAGAGCCCACTTCATCCCGAACCCATCAAAGTCTACGTATCCAACCAAACCCGGCCCTATTCTGCAGTTCATTCTACTGTCCAAGCGCGCCTGGCTCAATCCGAGACGGAATAGACCTGTACGGGATGTGTCTTGCCTTTGAGCTGCACGCTCCCTTCTTCATGAATTGGGAAATGGCTTTCCAGTCCAGCCCGCGTGTCCTCGTCAATCAGTAGAGGCTTGCCGACGACCTTGGTATGCGATTCCAGGCGGGCGGCCAGGTTGACCGTGTCGCCGACACAGGTATACGTGGCACGTGCTAGAGTTCCCGTAAAGCCGGCGATGACCTGCCCGGAGGCGATGCCGATCCCAATCCGAATCTGCACCTGGTGCCGCTCCAACTGCTCGCGATTAAAGTCCGTGATCCGGCTGAGCATTTTCAGGGCTGCGCGGACCGCGCGGTCACGATGGTCCGGTTGCGAGACGGGCGCGCCGAAAATGGCCATAAGACCATCGCCGACGATTTGATTGACAATGCCCCCCTCGCTCCCGATGGCTTGGATCATATGGCTAAAGTATCCATTCAAGAGTTCGATCGTCATGTCGGGCGGCTGTGATTCCGTAATGGTCGTAA
Organism: Acidobacteriota bacterium; assembly: GCA_050257995.1. GTDB lineage: Bacteria > Chloroflexota > Anaerolineae > UBA4142 > UBA4142 > JBLMXX01. The sequence continues at coordinate 7,754 of JBLMXX010000093.1, forward strand.
ACGACCGGATGTCGGAGAACATGGCGGTGGCCTCCACCATTTTCCCCCCGAGCGAAAAACCGTGGTTTAAGAGTTCGTCCGCCACTTCCTTCGTGGCGAATTGGCCAAAAAGCTCTCTCTGGCGGTCACGCAGGCGCTTTTTTTCAAGACTGGCGCCGATGCGCGCCTGGAGCAGGACCGGGTTGAAGGGTTTGGGCAAATAGTCTTCCGCTCCCAGCTCGATGCAGCGCACGACGCTGTCTATCTCGTCCAGCGCTGAAATCATTATGACGGGAAGTTCCCGTAAAGCAGGATCGGCTTTGAGGTGTTTGAGCACCTGATAGCCGTTCATCTCCGGCATCATCAAATCTAGGAGGATCAGGTCGTACCGTCCCTCCAGGACCATTTCCAATGCCTGTCGCCCGTTCGCGGCAGTGGCAACCGTATGGCCTTGCCGCTCGAGCCGCCGCGAGAGTACATCGCGGTTGATCTCATCATCGTCGACGACGAGGATGGCTCCGTGTTCGGGCGGCATCAGAGCCTCATCCGCTCTTGTGAGCGGCTGGATGGACCTGACCACATCCTGCACCATTGCCGCCGCCGCGGCATTTTCAGGCGTCGGCGGAATATGTTCAGCGGTGGCCATAGAAAGGTTAACAATGTCGTTCATAAAGGCGAGAAAACGCTCAGAGGCTGCCTGGATCTTTTGCAGGTCTGCCACCATTTCCTGATTGCCGCTGCCCTGAAGGTCCTCCAACAAAATCCCCGTATAACCCATCACGGCGCTGAGGGGTGTCCTCAGTTCGTAACGCAGGTTCGCCCCAAAGGCTTGCATGTCTGTCCCGAGTTCGCTCGACTGGATCTTGACAGGGTCAAGAATTTCATTCACGCGGTCGAGAAGTTGCGTGCCTCCGGTATGGATCTTTTCAAGGTCGGCGCCCAACCGGTCATCATGGTGTTCCGCCGCATCCTCCATGAGCATTTCGCTATAGCCGATGATCGCGTTAATGGGCGTGCGCAATTCATGCCTTAGGTTGGCGAGAAAGGCACGCTGCGTCAGATCGTCCGCCCTATCCGGATGCGCTTGGGATAGTGGTACGGAATCGGGAACTCCCAGAGTCACGCCATGGCTCCTTTTGTTAATAGCGCCTGGATCTTCTCCAGTAGGCGCGGCAGTTCGATGGGCTTGGTGTCATAGTCGTCAGCGCCTGCTTCAAGCGCTTTTTCCCTATCCCCTGACATGGCATGAGCAGTGAGGGCAATGATCGGGATAGCTCGAGTCGCAGGAGCGGCTTTAAGTTGCCGGGTGGCTTCCCATCCGTCCAGGATGGGCAGGCTCATGTCCATGAGTATCAGATCAGGGACCTCTGCGGTAGCCATCTCCACTCCCTGTTGCCCGTCCACTGCCATGAGCACCTGATACCCCCTGCGGTCCAGTCGCCGCGAGAGCATATCGCGATTCATTTCGTTGTCCTCGACCAGGAGGATTCTAGGCATTGTTCCTTCCTCTTTGCACTGTGATAAGATCTCTCAGCGAACTCGACACGGGTGCCAATCAGGTTGCCACCGCGTGCTTGGTCGTCATCGAGTCATTGATGAGCCTGCGGATGTCGTTAACCAGTTCATCTCGACTGTACGCGCCTTTCTGAAGAAGTTGGTCGACATAACCGCTCAGGCGCTGGCGGTCTTGCTGGGTCAAGTCCTTGGCGGTCACGACGACCACGGGGACGGATCGCCACGCCGGGTTTTTGCGCAACTCGGCGACGAATTCGAATCCGTCCATCTCCGGCATCATCAGGTCAAGCAGAATCAAAGCCGGAACATCCTGGGCAACCCTCTCCAGCCCGATGCGCCCGTTCTCTGCCTCGTTCACGCTCCAACCTTCGGCCTCCAGCATGCGGCGCAGCAAGGTGCGTGTCGTCGCATCATCCTCGACGATGAGCACAGGGTGAGTGGTGCGCTCCTTTCGATAGCGTTCCAGGACTTGGACGAGTCGCTCGCGTTCCACTGGCTTGGTCAAATAGTCGGCGGCGCCGAGCGCATAGCCCAGGTTTTTTTCGTCCACGATAGTCACCATGATCACCGGTATGTCTGAGGTTGCCGTATCCTCTTTGAGCGTGGCAAGGACCGCCCAGCCATCCATTCCCGGCATCATCACGTCCAGGGTGATGATATCCGGATGCGCCTCTTTCGCGACCTGTAGCCCTTCGCTTCCACTTGATGCCGTTATGGCGTTAAAGCCCTGACCTTGGAGCAGCCTTTTCATCAGGTCTCGCGCCGTCGGCTCGTCGTCGATGACGAGGACCTTGCTCGCGCCGGCACGTACGGGTTCTTCTTTGGCAATGATTGGAATTTCCGCCTGCTTGTCGAGGACCTGGCTCGGGAGCCGGATCGTAAATACACTCCCTTTGCCCGGTTCGCTCTGGACGGTTATATCGCCACCCATCATCCGGCAGAATCGGCGGCTGAGGGCGAGCCCCAGTCCCGTCCCGCCGTATTTACGTGAGGTTGAAGCATCCGCCTGGGTGAACTCCTGGAAAAGTTTGTTCACTTGCTCGGGCGTCATGCCGATGCCCGTATCGCTCACGCGAAGTGCAATCCAATCCGATCCATCGACACGCTCGCGCGCTGCCTCCAGAACGATCACGCCGTGCTCGGTAAATTTGCTGGCGTTGCTCAATAGGTTAAAGATGCTCTGGCGCAGCTTGGTCAGGTCCGCCCGCATATCGCCGATATCGTCCGGGCATTTGATTTCCAGAGTGTTGGCATTCTTTTCGATCAGCGGGGTGATGACGCCTGCCACATCTTGGACGAGTTTAGAGACTGAAAAAGTCTCCAGGTAAAGATCCATCTTGCCTGCTTCGATCTTGGAAAGGTCGAGCACGGCATTGATCAGTCCGAGCAATTGCTTGCCGGCGGAATTGATTTTTTGAAGGTCAGGAATAAGACTTTGCTGTCCATTGTCTTCCGCTTCTTCCTGCAGCATTTCGCTGTAGCCGATGATGGCGTTCAAGGGCGTGCGCAGTTCGTGGCTCATATTCGCCAGGAACGCGCTTTTGGCGTGGTTGGCGGCATCCGCAGACTCCTTTGCCTTTTGCAGCTCCATTTCGGATTGCTTCTGTTCGGTAATATCGCGCATCAAGGCAATGTGTACACTCTCGTCGCCGATCCGGGTGGTCGTTATCGCAAGGTCTAGAGGAAAAAGCGTCCCATCCTTGCGACGACCTTCGATCTCGCGACGGTTGTTGTCCAGCTGCCGTTCCTGCGATTTCACTTGCTCGAACATCTCGTCGGGAGCCGCCGGTACGAGCAGTCCAATTTCTTGCCCAATCACTTCCTGAGCCGCATAACCGAAAATCCGCTCGGCGGCAGGGTTGAAGGACTCTAACCGGCCCTGAGTATCGGTCGTCGAAATGCCGTCGGCGGCGTTATCCACGATGGCTTGGCGATAGGCGCTCGACGCGACGAGAGCAGACGCGATATTGTTAAAGGCGACGACGATTTGCCCCAATTCGTCGTGGTTGTCGAGGTCAATGCCACCGTTCAGGTTGCCGCCAACCATCCGCTTGGATGCAGCGTCGAGACTCTTAACCGTGCGCGTCACAGCCAGGTAAAACCCGATCCAGAGGTAGGCAACGAGAACGAGGACAATGATGGTGATGCCAACGGCGATGAGTCTTTGCTGATTTAGGTTGTCGATGCGCGCTTGCAGTAACTGCTCCAACTGCGCGATCCCGAGGTCCCACAGTTTGAAACCGGACTGCAACGCTGCACCGCCGGTGGACCAGTAAGCGTCCGGCTGAGTGTCAATGCCCTGCGCGTTCCAGATGCGACCGGCGGCGTTGAGGAAATCAGTGGTTGCGGCAAAGGTGGATTTGCTCGAAGCGTCCAGGGCGGGTTGGATGGTGGCAGATTCCGTATTCTGAAACGCTGCCTGCAGCCCATTCTGGGTGGCGCTGGCATTGGATTGCAATAATCCAATCAGAGTTGAGGTCCGAGCGAGCCCGGCGGTGGAACCTTGTCGCGCCATTGTCGGGATGTCGAGGGTCAATGTGTCCGCTTTTATGTTTTGACCCTCCGGCAGTTGGATTACGAGTGCCTGCACGAGGTAATGGCTGTCGAGTCGAGGATCAAGGATCAGATTGGACGAATTCCCCACATCGGTCATCAGAGTGCGGATGTCGGCGACGAGTTTGGCATTGAGATCTTCGCCGATGCTGTTTGCCGGGTCGGGTGATTGACTATTTAGCTGCTGCCAGTCGGTCCTTAGCGCCTGGATGCTTTTGCGGGTCTCCAGCTTGTCCGCCATTTGTGCGTCCACGCGTTCCAGTGTGGCAAGGCTGGCATCGATCCGGGTCCGAATCCGCTCTACCTCTGCACCGGAAACGCGCCCGCTGGCAACATACTGAACGAGGACCTGATTTGTCAGGGCATACTGGTAGAGATTGCGCGTATAGCGTAGATAATTGGTTCCCTGCAGTTCTTTATTTGCGATATCGATATTCGAGTTGATCTGCAGGATGAGGAGGACCATCACGAGCGCCAAGGGCAGCATGAACAAAAGACTGATGAGGCCGAATTTCTGTGGGAATCGCAATCGGTTCATCAGCCAGATGGCGGGGCTATATAATCTCTGCAACAAACTCTTATCGGAAGAATATGCTGGTCCCATCCGCCTCCTCTATCGAATCCTATGGCGGGCCGTGTCCATTTATGGAGGACACACCGTGAAACCTTTTTGGAAGATCTGTCCGCTAGGTGCCGTGAAAAAAGTGACCTTGTTATCGTTATCCAGCCAACCTACCTGGGCAAAAAAGTAATCGCAGGGACCGCCGAGGGGTAGCTTCCAGGAGCCGGAGGACAATTGCTCCGCCGTTCCGGTTGGGATCAATGAATCTGTCCGGGCGGTCTCCCCAAAGATCCGGTTAGGGGTATCTGCCTTGTAGATAAAGACCTCCCAACGATAGTTCTGCGCCCGACCCGCCGAATTGATAAACGTGGCCAGGAATCGCAGGTCAAGTCCCCGGACAGGCGGAGGATCAATGCGCAGGTCGGCGATATAGAGCCCTGCCTGAATGGTCGCAGTGGGAGAGGGCGCACGCGTTGGCGTTGCCGTTGAAGGTGCAGGCGTCGGAGTCGGAACAGCACGCGTTGCCGGGGCCGCAGTGTCAATAGGGCGAGCAGTAGGAACAGTGGTCGCCGTTGGCGGCACTGCGGTGGGTGTGATCGCAGGCACGCGAGTTGCCGCCGGCTGTATTGGTGTGAACGGAACCAATGTCGGAAGGGTGAACGGGGGAGGCGTCGGTGCAGGCAGATTAGCACCCGGTGAGCATGCGACGGCGCCGGCGACGACTAGAACGTATGCGATGGCAACCAGTATCTTGCTAATCAACTGCGGCTCCTGGAGGTATTGAGTGGCGGGTGAGAATTCCGCGGAAACCAAAAAAGACAGGCCGCTTCCCCGGTCTGTCTCGCGTGGTCCGAGTTTGTGCAAAAGCGTGCGCACAAAAATTGCGCGCACGCCGAAATTGAATCGAGTCAAGCATTTCGGTTTCCGACCGGGAACGAACCGGACGCCGCATCAAGTGGCAATCTTTCCCGCGATCATTACGGGACTTGCTTTTAACCGAATGGGCTACTTTCAGCCGTCCAGGCTACGGCGGGCAGTGTAACACACGGCTTTGACGATTGTCAAGTGGCGAGTCTTGTGCTAATTGGAAGATTGAGCATCCAAGCGGGCATGGGTTCCGGGAGCGTAGATGTTGTATGTATAGAGACAATCAGCCTCCTACCGGGCGTACATGGCCCGGAGGGTTCGTCCCATGATCGCAATAGCGACCCGCCGGGGCAGTATCCTCCGCATGACAAAAGCGGACAGGCGATTACCACGTCCGGGGATGATGCTGGGTTTCTGCCCTAACGCCGTGAGGGTTTCGGCAACTACACGGCTGGGCGGCAGGGCGGGTGCGAACGCTTTCGCCGGCGCGCTGGCACGGTAGCCGGGAGTATCCGTCGATCCGGCACAGCAGGCGATAACGTCGATACCCTGCCGGCGCAATTCGTCCCAGAGTCCTTCGGCAAGCGTCAGGTTATACGCTTTGGTTGCCGCATAATTAGAAATCATCGGGGAACCCTGGGACGCACTCAAGGACGACATGAGCACGATCCCACCTCGCCTGCGCGCCGCCATGCCTCGACCCAGCGTGTGCACCAGGGCAAGGGGAGTGCGGCAGTTGGTTTCTATCTCACGCAGATGCGCGTCGAGCGCCTGGTCCAAAAACAGCCCGATGGCGGAGAATCCGGCGTTGTAGACGAGCAGTCCAATTTCCAGATCACGAGTTTGAGCGACAACGCGCTCAACTGAATCCGGTTGGGCGAGGTCCAGGGCGAGAGGACGGACCTGTACTGCATGTTCGGCGGACAACTTGACAGACTGCGCGTCCAGCAACTCGGCGCGACGCGCGATCAGGACGAGATTCAGCCCACGGGCGGCTAACTGGGTAGCGTATTCGGCTCCGAGCCCGACTGACGCACCTGCCACGATTGCCCACGGTCCATAACGGGATTGAAATCGAGTGTCTGGTCTTTCCATCATCTTCCTGTAGCCACACTGTATTGCTCCGCGGCGCCCTGAATGGCAGGCGGACCGGCCGTCGCCGTCTCAGTGGCGAAGAGCCGGGTAGATCGAACCGAGCGATAGAGCATATAGATCGGGAACACAAGCCACGGAAGGTTTGCCAGCATGACGATGGGTAACTGCGGGGTGGCGTGTTGACCGAACATCTCTTCGCCGAGAATGATAGTAACCACTGTCAGCATCGTCGAGGCATAGATGATGCTTGGAATGCGGATCCACTCTTTGGCTTTAGTATAGGCATAGATGCCAAAGAGGTAAAAAGGTCCGAAGAATAGAGCGTCGATCCAGATGGTTACTTTCCACCAGACGGGACGCGCCAGCAGGACGGGGTCGAATGTGCGTCCCCACCAGTGAATTGCATCCACCGCAGGCGGCGGCGGCCACAAGGGGTAGATAAAATGCGATGGATCGGGGATGATCAACTGTTCGATATCGACGACGTAGGTAATGAAAAGCAGGTTCACGAGGAAAAAGCCAAGAATGGCAATGTCCCCCGGGCGTTTCGCAAGATGCGGCATCACATCCTCCTTTACCGATCAGGGTAAAGCCAACCCAATGGCAACACCGCTGTCATCACGGCGCCTGGTTGGTCTAAGGTCATAAGCAGAGGAGATATTAGCGTCAAGCGGATAAGGTGTCAAGGGCCTATCGGGGATTGTCAGGGTCGCGCGTGTCGATTGCTTCAAGCGACCAAAATCATCTTGGAACCAGGGGGATTGACACAATCTTTTTCGGGGATGTATAATCCGCCCGTGCTTTGAAACAAACGCGTCTGTGAACGTTCTTCGCAGGACACTCTTCGATAGACTCCGAACGTTCAGCAAAACCCATCCTTGTCCTTTTCCGATCCTTTCCGATTTACCGTCAACGTCTCGCTGATTTCGCTCTGCTGATGCAGGTAGAGCGGGTCTGGAACATTCATTGTTCCGTGCCACTGAAGGAGGTGGTTAAGGATGATTCCTGCAGAGTTTCAATATGCTGCCCCCAAAACCGTTACCGAGGCAGTTGCGCTCTTGCAGACGAACCCGGATGCCAAGATCCTCTCCGGGGGACAAAGCCTCATTCCCCTCATGAGGTTTCGACTCGCGACTCCCTCGCTTTTGGTCGATATCAACAATATCGTAGGTCTCGGCTATATCCGGGAAGAAGGCGGATGGCTCAGAATCGGTGCGACCGTCCGGGAAGACGACCTGGATAATGCCCCGATCGTCCGCAGTAAGTATCCCCTCTTGCGCGAAACCTCGCGTGTGATTGCCGATCCCCTCGTACGTAATCGCGCCACTCTCTGTGGCAACCTCGCACATGCCGACCCCGCAAACGATCACCCCGCGACCATGCTGGCGTATCGCGCGGAGGTGGTTGCCACCGGACCGAAGGGCGAGCGCGTGATACCGGTGGACGGGTTCTTCATCGGGCTATTCACAACCACGCTTGCCTCCGATGAAATCCTGACTGAAGTACGAGTTCCCATGCCACCGCGGCGCAGTGGAGGCGCGTATTCCAAGATGGAACGCAAAGTCGGTGATTTCGCCACGGCGGGTGTTGCCGTCCAGCTAAACCTCGACGAGGCCGGGGCAATCGAAGAGATCGGCATCGGCTTGACGAATGTCGGTCCCACCCCGATTCGCGCTCGCCGCTCGGAGGATGTCCTGCGCGGCAATAAGGCCGACGAAAATCTCATTGCTCAAGCAGGGCGGTTTGCACAAGAGGATTGTGAGCCCAGTTCCGACCTCCGCGGCCCGGAGGAGTATAAACGTAATCTCGTGCGTGTCCTGACCATGCGCGCGATCAACACGGCACTCGAAAGAGCGAAAGGATAACGGCTTTATTTTTCCCGGCAGGGAGAAATGGGTTTGGAGTATTATGATGAGCGAAAAACGAAAAATCTCCGTGATTATTAACGGTTCCGAATACTCCGCTGAGGTAGAGCCGCGCCTCTTGCTGGCGCACTTTATACGAGATGAGATCAACCTCACCGGCACGCATATCGGCTGCGATACGACTTCCTGTGGCGCGTGCACCATCGTCCTGAATGGCAAAGCCGTGAAATCCTGTACGATGTTCGCGGTCCAGGCGGACGGCGCACGCATTATCACCGTCGAGGGGCTTGCGCAGGACGGCAAATTGCACCCCATTCAAGAGGGCTTTCACGAATTGCACGGACTCCAGTGTGGATTCTGCACACCCGGAATGCAGTTGACGACCTATGCCTTTTTGGCGAAGAACAAAGACCCGCATCCCACGGACGAGGATATCCGCTGGGCGATTTCGGGCAATCTCTGCCGCTGTACCGGGTATGTGAACATCGTCAAAGCGGTCAAGTACGCGGCAGAAAAAATGTATGGGGCCGCGCAGGCGCCGATGGATCAGTCGGCGACGCAGGCGGCGCCGGCGGAAACCACCCAG